>JAKOOD010000411.1 GCA_022701635.1 Burkholderiaceae bacterium
TTTCCGACCACCAGCACCTTGAACAATTCCCCCATCTCGGCCGGCGACACCAGCTTTTGCACCGCCTTCGATTGCGGCAGGTAGCGCAGCGCATCCTCGGGATCGGTGCGCATCAGCAGTTCGCCGATGCCGGCGGCCAGCAGGAAGCTGGCCTGGCTCATGTACCCCAGCACGGCGAGTCCGGCATCCTGGGCGGCCAGCGCCATCGCCGTGAAATCGACGTGGGCGGTGATGTCCTGCAAGCCCGGCAGATAAAAGGGGTCGGGATGCGCATGGTGGCGGTAATGGCACATCAGGGTGCCGCCGCTGCGCTCGTCGAAATAATATTCGTGGGCCGGGAAGCCGTAGTCGACCAGGATCGCGGCGCCCTTGCCACCTTCGAACATGCTGGCCAGCGAACGCATGAAGCCGCAGGCGACCGGGTGGACCTCGGTCAGGTAACCGTCCTGCAGCGTGGCGGCGTCCGGGATCTGGCGCTCGATCTGCTCCAGCAGCGCCGCGTCGGCCTCGGCCGGTAGCAGCGTGAACGCCCCCTCGCGGATGCCGACCATCTGGCGGCGCCACGCGCTGCCCTCCTTGGCCACCAGCTCGACCGGCATCGCATCCAGCACTTCGTTGCCCAGCACCACGCCGCGGAAGGCATCCGGAAAGCCGCTGAGCCAGCGCACCTGGGGAAATTCCTCGAGCGCTTCCTGCTGGCGCGCCTGCAGTTCGCCGGACAGCTCGACGATCGTATAGCTGTCGACCTGCACGCCCATGGCGGCCAGCGCGTGTAGCACGTCGCGCGCCAGTTTGCCGGTACCGGCGCCGAATTCGATGATGTTGGGGCCACTTTGCGCCATAATAGCGGCGGCCGCGCGCGCCAGCGTGGCGCCGTACAGGGGGCTGATCTCGGGGGCGGTGGTGAAATCGCCATCCTGGCCGAGCTTGGCCGCGCCGCCGCTGTAATAGCCGAGCCGCGGCGCGTACAGCGCCAGCTCCATGAAGCGCGCAAAGGGAATGGCGCCGCCTTGTTCGGCGATCTCGGCAGCGATAACTTGCTGCAGGGCTTGGGACGCGGCCAGCGCGTCGCTATTCGGTGCGGGTAGGGACATCCGGCCATTGTAGCCAACATCACCACGGATCAACAACGCGGCGTCCCCCGGCGCCGCATCGACAAGATGAGTATGCAAGGACAGGAAGGCGCGCCGGTCGCGCTGGTCACCGGCGCCGGCCGCCGCATCGGACGCGCGATCGCGCTCGGCATGGCGCAGGCCGGCTGGGACGTTGCGGTCCACTACCGCCAGTCGGCAGCCGAGGCGCAAGAGGTGGTGGCGGCGATCCAGGCCCTCGGCCGCCGCGCCGTCGCCCTGCATGCCGACCTGGGGGATGAAGCCGCGGTACGCGCCCTGCCCGGCCAGGCGGTCCACCTGCTGGGCCGCCTGGATTGCATCGTGAACAACGCCTCGTTGTTCGAATACGACAAGCCTGACGACTTTTCACCGGCGCTGCTGGCGACCCACATGCAGTGCAACGTGGCCGCGCCGCTGCTGCTGGCGCAGGCCCTGCACGCGCACGTCGCCGATGGCGAGCAGGCGGTGGTAGTCAACCTGCTGGACCAGAAACTGTACAATCTCAACCCGGATTTTTTGTCGTACACGCTGTCCAAGGCGGCACTGCACACCGCCACCACGCTACTGGCGCAGGCGCTGGCGCCGAAGCTGCGCGTGGTCGGCGTGGCCCCCGGCATCACCATGGTGTCCGGCGACCAGAGCGCGGACGGTTTCGAGCGCGCCCATACGGTGACGCCGCTGGGACGCTCGTCGACGCCGCAAGACATCGTCGACGCCGTGTGCTACGCAGCCAGGGCGACGGCCCTGACCGGCACCACCCTGCTGGTCGACGGCGGCCAGCACCTGGTGCCGCTGCAGCGCGACGTGATGTTTTTAACTAAATAAAGGTAAGTCCTATGTTGTCCGCCCTGTCCCACCCGCAGCTGCGCGATTGCCGCCGGCTGTTCCTGCGCAATTACGAAGTCATGATCAACATCGGGGTGCACGACTTCGAGAAAAAGGGCGAGCAACGCGTCCTGATCAATGTTGACCTGTACATTCCGCTGGCCCAATCCACCCCGAGGGACGACCAGCTCGAGGAAGTGGTCGACTACGACTTCATGCGCGAGACCATCGCCCGCCGCATGGCGCAAGGCCACGTGCAGCTGCAGGAAACCCTGTGCGACGACGTGGTCAAGGCGATGCTGGCCCATCCGCGCGTGCGTGCGGTGCAGGTGTCGACCATGAAGCCGGACGTGTATCCCGACTGCGAAGGCGTCGGTGTCGAAGTATTCCAGATCAAGGATGGAGCATGAGCGAAGTGATTGAGCAGGCCGTGCAGGCTGCGGACAAGCAGGCCGATAAGCAGGCCGAGAAACAGGCTTACGAAAACAACAAGCTGCACAAGCGCCTGTGCCGCCTGGTCGGCCAGGCCATCGGCGATTTCAACATGATCGAGGATGGCGACAAGATCATGGTCTGCCTGTCCGGCGGCAAGGACAGCTATGCCCTGCTCGACATCCTGATGACGCTGCGCGAGCGCGCGCCGATCAAGTTCGAGCTGGTCGCCGTCAACCTCGACCAGAAACAGCCGAACTTCCCGGCCGACGTGCTGCCGGCCTACCTGGACAAGCTGGGCGTGCCGTACCACATCGAGAACCAGGACACCTACAGCATCGTCAAGCGCCTGATCCCGGAAGGTAAAACCACCTGTTCGCTGTGCTCGCGCCTGCGCCGTGGCATCCTGTACCGCGTCGCCGACGAACTCGGCTGCAACAAGATCGCCCTCGGCCACCACCGCGACGACATCATGGAAACCTTCTTCCTGAACATGTTCTTCGGCGCGAAGATCAAGGGCATGCCGGCCAAGCTGGTCTCGGACGACGGCAAGCACATGGTGATCCGCCCGCTGGCCTACGTGAAGGAAGCCGACACCGAGCGCTATGCGGAAGTGAAAGGGTTCCCGATCATCCCGTGCGATTTGTGCGGTTCGCAGGAAAACCTGCAGCGCAAGCAGATCAAGGCGATGCTGCGCGACTGGGAAAAGAAACACCCGGGCCGCGTGGAGAACATCTTCTCGTCGCTGTCGACGGTGGTGCCGTCGCACCTGATGGATCGTCACGCCTTCGGCTTCGTCGACCTGAAGACCGATGGCGTGGCCAATCCGGACGGCGACATCGCCTTCGACGAGGAGCCGTGCTCGACGCCGACGGCCTCGGGCTCGACCATCTCGCTGCAGCGCATCGATTCCTGAGACCCTGCGCCTGCCGCTGCAGGCGCTAGCGGGCGGCGCGCGTCGTGCCGTCCACATCGAGAATCGCCATATCACCTGCTTGCCAGCTGTAGTTTGGCAAACATGAACAGCATTTACAGCGTATTTTTGGTGCGTTCGGCTTTGTGCAGATGCCACTGCTTGGTGCAATCGATGTAATATTCCTACTAGCTCGGCAATAAACCCAGACCGAGCGATCCATTGCACCACTACCGGACCAACCCCATGCAAATCGGCCATCCTGCCGGCGCTGCCCAGACCCGCAGCACCTCCGCGCCCGCCCCCGTCAACGCCAACGTTGCCAGCCTGCGCGTCTTCGTATTCGCCCTGTTCTTCATCTTCGGCGGCATCACCAGCCTGAACGACGTCATCATCCCCAAGCTGAAAGACCTGTTCACCCTGAGCTATGCCCAGGCGATGCTGGTGCAGTCGGCCTTCTTCGCCGCCTATTTCGTCGTTTCGCTGCCGGCCGCCGCCATCGTGCGCCGCTTCGGCTACATGCGCACCGCCGTCGTCGGCCTGCTGACCATGACCGTCGGCTGCCTGCTGTTCATTCCCGCGGCCTCGTCCGGCATGTTCGTCACCTTCCTGGCGGCGCTGTTCGTACTGGCGGCCGGCATCACCATCGTGCAGGTGGTGGCCAACCCGCTGATCTCGATGCTGGGCGCCTCCGATACGGCATCCAGCCGCCTGACCTTCGCGCAAGCCTTCAATTCGCTCGGCACCACGGTGTTTCCTTATGTCGGCGCGATGGTGATCCTGGGTTCGCTGGCCAAGGTCGACCAGGCGACGCTGAGCGGCGCCGCCCTGGGCGCCTACCGCGCGGCCGAGAGCCAGGTGGTGGTGCACACCTACCTCGGGCTGGCCATCGCCCTGGCGGTGGTCGCGGCGCTGGTCTGGATGAACCGTAGCAAGCTGGTCGAGCACGCCAGCCCGGAAGGCAGCATCCTGAAAGCCTTCGGACTGCTCAGGCAGCCGCGCTTCGCCTTCGGTACCCTGTGCATCTTCCTGTACGTGGGCGCGGAAGTCGCGGTCGGCTCGCTGATCGTGAATTACCTGATGCAGGCCGACGTGCTGGGCCTGGGCGACGAAGCGGCCGGCAAGCACGTGTCGCTGTACTGGGGCGGCGCCATGGTCGGCCGTTTCCTCGGCGCCTATGTCTTGCGCATCTGCTCGCCGGGCAAGGTGCTGGCCTCGGCCGGCGCCATCGCCGCCCTGCTGCTGCTGGTGTCTGCCACCAATACCGGTGCGCTGGCCGGCTGGTCGCTGCTGGCCATCGGCCTGGTCAATTCCATCATGTTCCCGACCATCTTTACGCTGGCGTCGGAAGGCCTGGGCGAACGCGCAGCCGAAGGCTCGGGCCTGATCTGCATGGCCATCGTCGGCGGCGCCATCGTGCCGCTGCTGACCGGGTATGCGGCCGACATGTCGAGCCTGCGCATGGCGCTGGCCGTGCCCGCCGTGTGCTACCTGCTGATCCTGGTGTTCGGCTGGTACGCGCGCCGTCCGCTGCAGCGCTGCTGACGGATCGCGGCCCTCGCGGCCGTCTTCAACTGCGGCGTTCATGGCCGTCTTCAACTGCGGCCTTCAAGGCCGTCCTCGACTGCGGCCTTCATGGCCGCAGGTCGTTTTCGGCAGGCGCCGGCGCGGCAGGCCGGCTGCGCGTCAGCCCCGCTTCCCGGAGTGCCCGTGCATTGATGCGGTCGCGCTCCGGGTCGCGCACCCATCCCCACTTATTAAAATAGCGCGCCGCCGACACCATGTGGTGCCAGAGCAGCCGCCAGTTGCGGTAGGAGCCGCGCCCGTAGTCGTGGACGATGGCCACGTGCGGCACGAACACCGTGCGCGCCACGCGGCCGACCCGGCGCGACAGGTCGACGTCTTCGAAGTACAGGAAGAAGCGCTCGTCGAACAGGCCGACACGTAGCACGGTCTCGACCCGCATCAGCATGAAGCAGCCGGACAGCGCCGGCACGTCCATCACTTGGCTGTAGCCGCTGCCGTGCAGTTCGTAGCGCGCCAGCCGCCCGCTCGAGCGGTGCAGCAGCGGAAAGAAGCGGCGCACGGCCAGCTCCAGCGGATGCGGCAGCAGCTTGCAGAGCGGCTGCAGGCGGCCGTCCGGGTAATGCACGCGCGGCGCCACCAGGCCGACGTCGGGATGGGCTTCCATGTAGGCGAGCAGCTTGCCGATGCCGTCCAGCGGCAGCTGCACGTCGGGATTCAGCACCAGGTGATAGCGGCTGCCGGCCGCGGCCGCCGCGTTCAGGG
>JAKOOD010000649.1 GCA_022701635.1 Burkholderiaceae bacterium
TTGATCGACCTGCACCGCCAGTTCGGCGATGCCACGCTATACGTCTCCGACCAGAAGCCGGTCATGACGTTGGCCGACGTGTGCCAGCAGATCGCGCGTATCGACGGCCCGTTCCTGGATTCGTGCCTGGTACATGTCGCACCCGGCTTCGGCGTGCTGGCTGCCGCGGACGATCCCGGCCAGACCAGCGAGGCCAAGCCCGAGCACATCGACACCATCCTGCGCGTCGCGCGCCAGCATTACGATTACATCCTGCTCGACGTCGGGCGCCAGATCGACGCGGTTTCGCTGCGCGCACTGGACAGTACCGACGCGATCTATCCGGTGCTGCAGCTGGCATTGCCCGACATCCGCGATGCGCGCCGCCTGCTGGATATCTTCCGTTCGCTCGGCTACCTCACCGACCAGATCCGGCTGATCGTCAACCGTTACGAAAAAGGCGGCAAGCTGCGCCTGCAGGACTTGAACGCGGCGCTCGGCGCCGAGGTGCTGCACACCATTCCCAATGATTACGTTGCCGTCACCGATTCGGTTAACCAGGGCATTCCAGTGCTGCAGCTGGCACGCGGCAGCGCCGCCGCGCGCAGCCTCGCCGACCTGGTCGAGATCGTGACCGAGCGCCGTATCGTCGAATCCAGGGGTGGTCTGTTCGACCGCCTGTTCGGGCGCGGCGAAGGCGATTATTAACTGTCCAAGGAGCCGTCCATGTCCCTGCGCGAGCGCCTGTCCGGAACGGACGAGGAACGCCAATACCAAGCCGTGCCTGCGGTGGCCCAGCACGCCTATCAGGAGCTGAAAAAGACGATGCACCAGCTGATCCTTGACAGGATCGATCTGGAGCGCCTGAAGCGTCTGACCACTGAGCAGTTCAAGCACGAGCTGGCACTGCTGGTGCAGCGCATCGTCGAGGAAGAACGCATCGTGCTGAACCAGCAGGAGCGCCATAACCTGGTGCTCGACATCCAGCACGAGATGCTGGGCTTCGGCCCGCTCGAGCCGCTGCTGAACGATCCGACCGTGTCCGACATCCTGGTCAACACGCACAACAAGGTATACGTCGAACGGCGCGGCCGCCTCGAGCTCACCGACATCGCCTTCCACGACAACGCCCACCTGATGAAGATCATCGAGAAGATCGTCTCGCGCGTCGGCCGCCGCGTCGACGAGTCGAGTCCGATGGTCGATGCGCGCCTGCCTGACGGCTCACGCGTCAACGCGATCATCCCGCCGCTGGCGGTCGACGGGCCGCTGGTCTCGATCCGCCGCTTTGGTGCGACACCGCTCACGGTGCAGAACCTGCTCGACTACAAGAGCGTCACGCCACCGATGGTCAAGGTGATGGAAAGCCTGGGCCTGGCCAAGGTGAACATCCTGATTTCGGGCGGCACCGGCAGCGGCAAGACCACCATGCTGAACCTGATCTCCGGCTTCATCCCCGGCAACGAGCGTATCGTGACGATCGAGGACGCGGCCGAGCTGCAACTGCGCCAGCCGCACGTGGTACGCCTGGAGACGCGCCCGCCCAACATCGAGGGCAAGGGCGAAGTCACGCAACGCGCGCTGGTTCGCAACTCGCTACGCATGCGTCCCGATCGCATCATCCTTGGCGAAGTGCGCGGACCCGAAGCGCTCGACATGCTGCAGGCGATGAACACCGGTCACGAAGGCTCGCTGGCGACGATCCACGCCAACACCGCGCGCGACGCGCTGGCGCGACTGGAAAACATGGTTGGCATGGCAGGCGTGAGCCTGACGCCGCGCGCGATCCGCCAGCAGATCTGCTCGGCCATCACCGTGATCCTGCAGGCCACGCGCCTGACCGACGGCACGCGCAAGCTGGTCAGCATGCAGGAAGTGACCGGCATGGAAGGCGACATCATCTCGATGCAGGAAATTTTCCGCTTCGAGCAGACCGGGGTCGACACCGACGGCAAGGTGCAGGGCCATTTCTGCGCCACCGGCGTGCGGCCGCGCTTCGCCGATCGTCTCAGGATGTTCGGCGCGCCGGTGCCGGAAGATACCTTCGACCCGGACCGCATCTTCACCTAGCCTGCACCTGCCGCGGAGTCTCGCATGGACATCCTGTTCTATGGTTTCGTCGTCTTCCTGTTCGCTGGCGTCATCCTTGGCATCGAAGGCGTGTACCTGTGGTGGATAGGCACGCACGGCGCGGCCGCGCAGCGTGTGGCGCGCCGCCTGCAGCTGATGTCGGGAACCGCAGGCCGCTCCGAGCGCATCTCGATCCTGAAGCAGCGGCGCTTCGCGCAAAACGACCTGGCCGACCGGCTGCTGCACCGCCTCGCGCTGGCCCATCGCGTCGACCGCCTGCTGGTGCAGTCGGGGATCAAGTGGTCGGTCCAGCAGTTCCTGCTGTGGTCGGGCACGGCACTGCTGGCAGGGGCGTTCCTGGCGGCGCAGTGGCCCTTGCCGCTGGCGCTGCGCATCGGCTTGGCGGTGCTGTTCTCGATCATCCCCATGCTGCTGGTCAAGCGCGCGCGCCGGCGGCGCCTGGCGCGCATCGAGCAGCAGTTGCCGGAGGCCGCCGATTTCATCGCACGCGCGCTGCGCGCTGGCCACTCGTTCACCAACGTCCTGCAAATCGTCGGTAACGAAATGCCGGAGCCGCTCAGTGCCGACTTCCGCATCACCCGCGAAGAAATCAACTATGGCGTGCCGATGGCCGAAGCACTGCACAACATGGCGGCGCGGATTCCGCTGACCGACCTGCGCTACCTGATCATTGCGGTCCTGATCCAGCGCGAGACCGGCGGTAACCTGGCCGAGATCCTCACCAGCATCAGCCACATCATCCGCGAGCGCCTGAAGCTGGTGGACAGGGTGCGCGTGCTGTCGGCCGAAGGCCGGATGTCGGCCTGGATCCTGGGCCTGCTGCCGTTTGGCGTGGGCGGCATGCTGGTGCTGACCAACCCGGACTACATCGGCATCCTGTGGACCGACCCGACCGGTATCAAGCTGGTCTGGGCCGCGGTGGTCATGATCGTCATCGGCGTGCTGTGGCTGCGCAAGATGATCCGCATTCACATCTGAGGAGCCGTCGATGACAAGCGCACAGTTACTGTTCCTGTTGATCGTGTTCGCGGTCGTCTGCGGCCTGGTGGGCATTGGCATGATGCTGTTCGCGCCCGGCGCCCTGCAGACGCGTCTGGCCAGCTTCAAGGGCGGCACCGACGACAGCCAGGCCGATCGCAGCAGCTGGACCGAGCGCGTCGCGCGGGTGGTGCGGCCGCTGAGCCGGCTGTCGGTCCCGGAAGAGGGCTGGGAAAAATCGCCCTTGCGTACCCGTTTCATGAACGCCGGCTGGCGCAACCCGTCGGCGCCGGCGCTGTACTTCGCTTCCAAGACCATGCTGGCACTATGCCTGCCGGCCCTGGCAGGCATCGTGCTGGCTTTCAAGCCCGCACCCACGGCGAGTACCAACGTGCTGCTCCTGCTGCTGATGGCGTCCTGTGGCTACTACCTGCCCAACATGGTGCTGAGGCGCATGGTCGAGCGCCGCAAGCGCGAGATCTTCGAAACCATCCCGGATGCGCTCGATCTGCTCACCGTCTGCGTCGAGGCCGGCCTGAGCCTGGAGCGCGCCATGGTCAAGGTCGCGGGCGAGATCCACATCAAAAGCATGACCCTGGCGCAGGAATTGCAACTGGCGCTGATGGAAATGCGTGCCGGTTTCAGCAAGGAGAAGGCGATGCGCAACTTCGCCCTGCGCATCGGCCTCGACGACGTCGATTCGCTGGTTGCCATGCTGATCCAGTCGGAGCGCTTCGGCACCAGCATCGGCGATGCCCTGCGCGTGTACTCCGACAACCTGCGCAACAAGCGCCGCATGATCGCCGAGGAGGCGGCCGCCAAAATCGGCCTGAAACTGCTGTTCCCGCTCATCTTCTGCATCTTTCCGACGCTGCTGATGGTGCTGGTGGGTCCTGCGGGCATCCAGCTTCGGCGCGTGTTCAGCGCTGTCGGCGGCACTAATTGACATGAGTGGAGAGTCTTATGCGTACCCGAATCCTTCCGAGTGCCTTGTCCTTGCTGTGCAGCGGCGTCCTGCTGGCCGGCTGTGGCGGCACGCTGCTGCGTGAGGACGCGGCGGCATCCGTCATGTCGTCCGCCGACGACACCTATCTGCGCGGCCGCAACCTGCACCTCGAGCACCGCTATGGCGAAGCGATCGCCGCCTACCAGGCCGCACTGCAGACCGATGCCGGCCACGTCAACGCCAACAACGGCCTGGCGATCGCCTATGCCGAGCAGCGCGACTTCGCCAAAGCGATCCCGATCTGGCGCGCGCTGACCCAGGGCGCGCACCTGGGCTCGGGACGGGCCACGGCGTTCCTGTTCGGTAACCTTGGCTACGCCTATTTCCTGGCCGGTAACTACGACGAAGCCCAGGTCGCGCTCGAAAAGGCCTGCCTGCTCGACCCGCTCAACGCGCGTTCGTGGCAGTACCTGGGCGAGACCCTGCAGAAGCTCGGCCAGAACGAGCGCGCGCGCCAGATGCTGAGCCAGGCCAGCGCCTTGCGCGAGCACGATTTCCACGCCGACTATGCGGCGGCCGACGGCGGCAGCCGCATGCCCGCGCTCGAGCGGGCGGTGCAAGCCACGCAGGCGGGGCAGGCGCGCCCGGACCAGGAATGGGCGTTCATTGAAGTGACCCGGGCACCAAGCGGCGTGCTCGAACTGCGCCGCGTGCTGCCCTCCGCACCCGCGCCGAAAGCGCCGCCACCATCGCTGCCGGATCCGGCACAGCCGGCCATCGTCGCCGCGCTCGAGATCAGCAACGGCAACGGACGCCAGGGCATGGCCAGGCTGGTGTCGCGCCAGATCCGCGATCCCGGCGTGAAAATCGTGCGCCTGACCAACGAAAAGGGATACAAGGTGCGCCAGACCCGAATCGAATACCAGCCCGCCTTCCGCGACCTGGCCGAGCGCCTGGCGCGGCGCTTCGGCACCACCACCCCGGTCGAAGTCAGGGTGGCCGGACGCGCCGACGTGCGCATGGTGATCGGCCGCGACTTGCCGCCGCAGCGGCTTGCCTACCGGCCGGGAGCCGGCAGCCCCATCGTCATGGCAAGTACACCTTGATGCGAGAGTGACTTTTTCGCAACGATATCGGGCGCCAGACTTAGCAGAAATTAGCAATAATTAAACTTCAATAAATTCGGAGAATTGCCATGACCTTTACTCGTCGTTTTCAGTCCGCCATTGCTCAATCCGTTATCGCCGGCACCCTGCTGGTTTCGGTCGTCGCCTGCGCCCCGACCGCTACCCGTGAAGGCACCGGCGAATACGTCGACGACAGCGTCATCACCACCAAGGTGAAAGCTGCCTATGCCGCCGATCCGACGGTCAAGGCGACCCAAGTGAAGGTGGAAACCTTCAAGGGCACCGTGCAGCTGAGCGGCTTCGTCGACTCGCCGGAGAGCGCCCGCCGTGCCGTCGAACTGGCACGCGGCATCAAGGGTGTGAAATCGGTCAAGAACGACACGGTCGTCCGCTAAGATCCGCATTACCCGAAGAACAGGCGGCCAGTGCCGCCTGTTTTTTTATGTCGGGCTTCGGCTCACTGCCAGCTGACCTTGCCGAAGCCGTTGGTGGTCGCACTGCGCGTCGCCGGCTTGCCGTACACCGTGGCCGAACCCATGCCGCTCATGCTGATGTTGGCGGCGGTCCTGGCGAACACGCTGGCGCCGCCCAGGCCCGACATGTCCAGGTCGACCGTATCCGCACGCAGCCCCTGCGCATCCAGCCCGCCGATGCCGCCCAGGTGCGCGCGGAGCAAGCGCGTCTTGCCGCTGACCGTGATGTGGCCGGCGCCGCCCAGGTGCAGTTCGACCCGCTCCGCCTGTCCCGGATCGAGCGTCAGGCCGCCGACCCCGCCCAGGCGCGCATCGACGTCGCGATACTGCCCTGTGAACCGTACCGCCCCGGCGCCGTCCAGCGACAGGGTCACGCGGTTGCCGCTGAAGCCCGACAGCTCGCTCGAGCCGATGCCCTGCGACACGAATTCCTGCAGGTTCGGCACCGTCAGGTCGGCGCGCAGGTCGCCGGCACTGCCGTTGATACGCAGGTTGTCGTCCATGTCGATGACCAGCGTGTCGCCGTGCTGGATAGTCTTGATCTTCGCCAGGTAGCGGCGCTCGCCAGACAGCACCAGCGACGGCGGTCCCTGGCGCAAGTTGAGGCGGATGACACCGCCCAGGTGGACTTTCGAGACGGCGGCGTCGATGTTGCGGGTTTCCCGCACGACGTCGTCGGCCACGGCGCCGTGCATCGCCAGCGACAGGGTGGTGGCCAGCAGGGCGCTGCCGAGGATCTTGTTCATGGGATGTCTCCAGTAGTGATCGCTTGCATCCACTATAGGCATGCCCCACAGCGCCGGCAGCGCCATTGCGACAGGCTGCGCCATCGGCGGCATGGAACGTCATATCCTGCGGTTTCAGGCGTGCAGCGCGTCCCACGCCAGCCCGAACCTGGCCAGGTATTTCTTGAGCCGGTCGGCATCGTTCGGCTGGCGCTTGGCCTGGCGCGAGACGGCGAACAGGCTGCGTCCCGCTTCCGACAGCGACTTCGATGCGCGGCACACGCGCACCACGGCCTGTAGCTGCAGCGCGTCGAAGCGGTCGAGCTGCGCCGCCACGGCCTCGCCCAGCAGCGCATCGAGGTCGACCGCATCGCCGTCCCCGGCCTGCGAGCCGTCCGCCGGTCCGGCAACAGCCGGCTCCCACAGGCGCGCCAGGCGCAGCGCCTCGGCGTCGACGATCTCGCCGGTGATGCGGCCGGCCTCGGCCAGCGTGGCCATGCGCGTCATCGAAGCCGACAGGTCGCGGAAGTTGCCGCTCCAGCGCGCCTGTGCCGACATGGCGAAGCGCATGTAGCGGTCGCGCGCCTCCTTGTTGAAGCGGACCATCTGCCCATGCTCGGCGCCAAAGGCGCGCAGCAGGTAATCGATGTTCGGCTCGATGTCTTCGCGCCGCTCGGCCAATCCCGGCAATTCGTAGGTCCACAGGTTGATGCGCGCGAACAGGTCGTCGCGGAAGCGCCCGCGCGCGACTTCGCGCGCCAGGTCGCGGTTGGTGCCGGCGATCAGCTGGAAATCGCTGTGCACCTCATGGTCGGCGCCGACCGGCAGGAAGCGCTTTTCCTCGATCGCCTTGAGCAGCATGGCCTGCTCGTCCAGGCCCAGCTCGCCGATCTCGTCCAGGAACAGCAGGCCCTTGCCGGCACTGCGCAGCAGGCCGGCGCGCTCGCTCGCCGCGCCCGTAAAAGCCCCCTTGACGTGGCCGAACAGCGTCGACGCCGCCCCATCGCCGTGCAGGGTGGCGCAGTTGATCTCGACGAACCTGCCGTCGAGCTGGCGCCGCGCCTTCTTCAATGCATACAGGCGCCGCGCCAGGAAGGACTTGCCGGCCCCGGTGGGACCCATCAGCAGCATCGGCGCGCGCGACTTGATCGCTACCCGCTCGATCTCGTCGATCATCGCATTGAAGCGCGGATTGCGGGTCGCGATGCCCGATTTCAAAAAGGCCACGCCTTCCTGCTGCTCGTGTGAAAAGCGCTGCGCGATCTGGTCGTACTTCGACAGATCGAGGTCGATCAGCGCAAACGCACCCGGTGCGCCGGGCGCATGGCGGCGCGGGGGCGACGTCTGCAGCAGGCGTCCGGGAAAATAATTCGCCTCGGTCATCAGGAACATGCAGATCTGGACCACGTGGGTGCCGGTGGTGATGTGGACCCAGTATTCCTCGTGCTCGGGATCGAAGGGGTAATCCTTGGCGAAATCGAACAGCGCACTGTAGACCTGCTCGAAATCCCAGGGGTCGTCCAGCGCCAGCGTGTGCGACACCACCTGGGTTTCCGGCGACACCGCCCCCATGTCCTCGGTCACCTGCCGCACCAGCCCCTCGTAGCCGCGATTGCACAGCAGTTCGAAGCGGTCGATGACCACATCCTCATGCTGGGTGAGGGCGACCGACGGCCGCCATTTTTCCCAGCGCGCACTGCCCTTGCCGCTGTCGAGCTGGGTGCCGACGAAACCGATCACGACGATTTTTTTGTTCTTCATTTTATAAAGCTTTATACGCTCGTATAAATCCTGGATATTTCATATTGGAATCCAAAATCGCCCTTGTCAATCTTCATAAAAATTTTTCCTTTCCAATCAAGCACTTGGCTTCCAAGTCGGCTTCCGCCCAGGTGCTGGCACGCCGCTTGCAAAAGAAAAGGTGCAAACAAGATAAACGAGATCAACGAAGAGGGAGAGCGATCATGGGCTGGATCATCAGTGTCGGCAGGGCCGGCAGCGCAACAAAACAAAAAAACACACAGGCCGGCGCACAGTTCGTGTCGGTCAGCATCGACGTACAGGGCGTACCGGCCCGCATCAAGGTGTTCAACGACGCCGGCGCGATCCCGGCCTGGCAGGCACGGCGCATCTGGCGCAACCTGCTGACCACCCTGGCCGACACCGAATAAGTCACAGACAAGCAATGCAATCGACACGAAAGAACAAGACCATGAACCAAGCATACGAAGACCAGCACTACGACACCCTGGAGGTGGCCGGCGGCCGCCCGGTCAAGATGTGGACCCGCGGCGTCCCGGTCGAGGAAGAAGCCAAACAGCAGTTGGCGAACACCGCGCGCATGCCCTTTATCTACAAGCACATGGCTGCCATGCCCGATGTCCATCTGGGCAAAGGGTCGACCATCGGCAGCGTGATCCCGACCCTGGGTGCGGTGATCCCGGCCGCGGTCGGCGTCGACATCGGCTGCGGCATGATGGCGGCCAAGACCACGCTGAGCGCCAACGACCTGCCGGACAACCTGGGGCCGCTGCGCAGCGCGATCGAGCGCTCGGTGCCGCACGGGATGTCGCCCAAGACGCGCAGTTTCAAAGGACGCGACAAAGGCTCGTGGGACAGGCCGCCGCAGGCGGTCGACACGGCCTGGATGGCCCTGAAGGACGAATTCGATGTCATCTGCCAGAAGACCCCGAAGCTGAAGAACACGAATAACTACAAGCACCTGGGCACGCTCGGCACCGGCAACCACTTCATCGAGATCTGCCTGGATGAAGAAGGCTTCGTCTGGTTCATGCTGCACTCGGGCTCGCGCGGCGTCGGCAATGCGATCGGCAGCCATTTCATCGAAGTGGCCAAGCAGGACATGCGCACCCACATCGCCAACCTGCCCGACAAGGACCTGGCCTACCTGAAGGAGGGCACGCAGCACTACGACGACTACGTCGAGGCGGTCGGCTGGGCACAGAAGTTCGCGCGCATGAACCGCGAAGTCATGATGCGCAACCTGATCGCCGCCGTGCGCACAGTGATCCACAAGCCGTTCGAGACGCACCTGGAAGCGGTGAATTGCCACCACAACTACGTGCAGAAGGAACAGCACTTCGGCCAGGAAGTGCTGGTCACGCGCAAGGGCGCGGTGTCGGCGCGCGCGGGGGAACTGGGCATCATTCCGGGCTCGATGGGCGCGAAGAGTTATATTGTGCGCGGCAAGGGCAACCCGGACAGTTTCCATAGCTGCAGCCACGGCGCCGGACGCACGATGAGCCGCACCGAGGCCAAGCGCCGCTACTCGGTCGAGGACCAGGTGCGCGCCACCGAGGGCGTCGAATGCCGCAAGGATGCCGCCGTGATCGACGAGATCCCGATGGCCTACAAGGACATCGACGCCGTGATGCAGGCGCAGAGCGACCTGGTCGAAGTGGTGCATACGCTCAAGCAGATCGTATGCGTGAAGGGGTAAAGGAGATGGGGATGATCGAACTGGATGGCGCATTGGGCGAGGGCGGCGGCCAGATCCTGCGCACGTCGCTGACGCTGGCCATGATCACCGGTCAGCCGTTCCGCATCCGGCGCATCCGCGCCAACCGCAGCAAGCCGGGCCTGATGCGCCAGCACCTGGTGGCGGTGCAGGCCGCCGCCCAGGTCTGCGGCGCCGACGTGAGCGGTGCAAGCCTCGGCAGCCAGGACCTGGAATTCATCCCGGGCAGGCTGCGCGGCGGCGACTACCGCTTCGCGATCGGCAGCGCCGGCAGCTGCACGCTGGTGCTGCAGACGGTACTGCCGGCACTCCTGCATGCAGAGGTGCCGTCGACGCTGCGCGTATGCGGCGGCACCCACAATCCGATGGCGCCGCCAGTGCAGTTCCTGCAGCGTGCCTGGTGCCCGCGCATGGCCGAGATGGGCGCGCGGATCGACTTGCAGCTGGAGCGTTTCGGCTTCTATCCGGCCGGCGGCGGCGAAGTCGTCGCCACGGTCCAGCCGTGCGCCCGACTGGCGCCGCGCGAATGGATGACGCGCGGCGAGCGCAGGCAGGGGTATGCGGAGAGCTTCACCGCCGGCATCCCGGCGCGCGTCGCCCAGCGCGAACTGGAGTGCGTCGGCCAGGGCATGAACTGGAGCGAAGACCAGTTATTCGCGCGCCACCTGCCCGACGAGCAGGGGCCGGGCAATGCGCTGATGCTCACCCTCGAGTACGAACACGTGACCGAAGTCTTCACCACCTTCGGCGAAAAGTCGGTCACCGCGGAAAACGTCGCGCGCCAGGCGGTCGGCCAGGCGCGCCGCTATATCGCCAGCGGCGCCGCCGTCGCCGAATACCTGGGCGACCAGCTGATGCTGCCGCTGGCGCTGGCAGGCGGGGGCGGCTTCACGGTGGACCAGGTCTCGCTGCATGCGCGTACCAACGCCGAGGTGATCGAGCTGTTCCTGCCGGTGCGCTTCCACTTCACGCACCGCGACGGCCTCGATTGCTGCGCGGTCGGGCCGCGCTGACGCCCGTGGCGCCAACCGCATCCGGTCCAGGCATAAGGCCCCGCGTTCTCCGTGTGTTCCCGATCCTCCTCAGTTCCCATCCCAGCCACAAACGCGAGGCAGCAGCATGCATCGTTGGGTGTGCTGCTGGCCCGGTAACGACTGCCAGTATGGCTTCGTGTACGGCTTTGTTGCTCGCAGGATAAGCCGCCAAGGCAACATAGCCGCTTGATTTGCATGCAGATCGTCGCTTAATTTCCACACAGCAAAATTGTGATTGTCTTGTAGGATGCCTCCTACTAGAATCTTTCTCATTGTCACAACATTTGTGACAGCAGCCTGGCCCAACCCCCGCTCTCGCTTCGCCGCCTCGCGGCCTCCTCAGTGTCATAAGACTTTGCGCGGTCTTCCCGGAGACCCGTTGTGCCTTCGCGGCGCTTACCCAGGAAGACCACGGCTTCAGCCCATGCGCTGCCGGTTACGTCTTCTTCGACAACAAGGAAATGCGTAGAAATGAAGCTGAAAAACATGAAGATCGGCCAGCGCCTTGCGCTGGGCTTTGGCTTGGTACTGGCTTTGCTGGTGTTCGTTGCGATAGGCGGTCTCAAGAACATGAACACGCTCAACGCTGCAATGGAAAAGATCGTCAACTTCAATAATGTCCAGCTCGCGAACGCGAATGAGCTGCGCGATGCCCAGCGCCGGATCGCCATCGGCATGCGCGACATCATCCTCACCACGGACAAGGCGGGTATGGAAAGCCTGGCCAAGACGGTGGATGACGCATGGCAGGACTATAACCGGGCGATCACGACGCTGGACAAGATGATCGTCAAGCCGCACCTGCGTGCGCATCTGGACAAGATTGCCAGCGCACGCGATGCCGCGGCGCCCCTGGTCGCCAGGGCGCAGCAGCTGGGCATGGAAAATAAAAACGAAGAGAGCGCGAACCTGCTGAGATCCAGTGTCATCCCGGCAACGAAGGCATGGCAGAAGACCATCAACGATATGATCGACGCCCAGCTCAAGCGCAACCAGGACGAACAAGCGGCCGCCAAGGCCGAGTTCGAGCAAGCGCGTCTAGTGCTGGTTGCGGTGTCCACCATGGCGGTGATCGCCGCCGCCGCCATTGGCTTATTCATCACGCGTTCGATCACCGGTCCGATACGCCGCGCAGTGGACGTCGCCAGAACGGTCGCCGCCGGCGACCTCACCAGTCGTATCGAGGTCGACTCGACAGACGAAACCGGCGAGCTGCTGGCCGCGCTGAAGAATATGAACACCTCGCTGCAGAACATCGTCAGCCAGGTACGCAGCGGCACCGAGACCTTGGCCACCGCCTCGAACGAAATCGCGACCGGCAACCTGGACCTGTCCAGCCGTACCGAACAGCAAGCCAGCGCACTCGAAGAAACCGCCTCGTCGATGGAAGAGCTGACCGCGACCGTTAAGCAGAATACCGAAAACGCACGCCGGGCCAACCAGCTGGCCGTGTCGGCATCGGATGTGGCCACCCGCGGCGGCGCCGTGGTCGGTGATGTGGTGAGCACGATGAACTCGATCAACGAATCGGCCAACAAGATCGTCGACATCATCGGGGTGATCGACGGCATCGCCTTCCAGACCAACATTCTGGCGCTGAACGCGGCTGTCGAGGCGGCCCGTGCGGGCGAACAAGGTCGCGGCTTCGCCGTGGTGGCCTCGGAGGTACGCAACCTGGCTCAGCGCTCGGCCGGTGCGGCCAAGGAAATCAAGGCTTTGATCGGCGACTCGGTCGACAAGGTCGGCCAGGGCAGCCGCCTCGTGCAGGAGGCCGGCTCGACCATGGGGGAGATCGTCGCCAGCGTCAGGCGCGTGACCGACATCATGGGCGAGATCACGTCCGCGAGCCAGGAGCAGGAAGCCGGTATCGAACAGATCAACCAGGCGGTCACGGAAATGGACACCGTGACCCAGCAAAACGCGGCCTTGGTGGAGGAGGCCGCGGCTGCCGCGCAAGCCCTGCAGGAACAATCTGGACAGCTGGAAGCACTGGTCAGCACCTTCCGCCTTGCCGGCGGTATGGCAGCCCCGGCAGCCCCAGTTGCGCCGCTTGCCCTGGCGCCAGGCCGGCTCGTACTCGCCTGATCCTGGGCCTTGTCGTAATCCTTACCTCTACATGCGTCGAATGGCCCATCTGCCCCTAGGGGAAATGGGCAGGGATACCCAGCATGCAGGGAGATCCCGTTCGCTGCACTCAGCGAGTGGATAAGCGCTACACAAGGCTCGGAAAGCAAAAAGCCCAGCCATAAAGGCTGGGCTCATGCTTAATTCTTGGTGCCGGCTGCAGGACTCGAACCCGCCACCTGATGATTACAAATCAACTGCTCTACCTGATGAGCTAAGCCGGCAATGTGGCCAGAATTATACCGCTATTTGATGCGGGTCAACGTAGGCCGGCCACCTTTTTTCGGTGGCTCATTGTCGCCGTCGGGCAGATGCGACACTTCCGACGCCGTCTTGGCGGGGACGGCAGCCAATCCCGGCGCTGCCGGCTCGGCCGCGGGGGCCGGTGCCGGCGCGGTGGCCAGCGTCGGGGTAGGGGCCGATGGCGCCATTTCGGCGGCCGTCGTGCTCACCTCGAACGCCATGCCCTGGCCGTTTTCGTTGGCATAGATCGCCAGCACGTTCTGCACCGGAATGTAGAGCTCGCGCGACACGCCGTTGAAGCGTGCGCGGAAGGTGATGGCGTCGTTGTCCATCTTCAGGCCCGAAGTGGCGCCGTAGCTGATGTTGAGGATGATCTCGCCCTTCTTCACGTATTCCATCGGAACCGTGGTCGCGGCGTCGACCTTGACCGCCAGATAGGGCGTATGGCCGCTGTCCGTGCACCATTCGTAGATGGCGCGCAGCAGGTACGGCTTGGTAGAGATGTCTGGCATGTTCGGCATTCGGGTTGCATCGAATTGCACGCCAGTGTAATCCGAATCGCCGCAGGGCGTCGAACAACTGGCGTGCAACGGTATCCCGCGAACGGGACGCATGCGCTTAACGGCGCATGACCTTTTCGGAAGGCGTCAGCGCTTCGATGTAGGCCGGGCGCGAGAAGATGCGTTCGGCGTACTTCATCAGCGGGGCCGCGGTCTTCGACAGCTCGATGCCGTAATGGTCGAGGCGCCACAGCAGCGGGGCGATCGCCACGTCCAGCATCGAGAACTCGTCGCCCAGCATGTACTTGTTCTTCAGGAACAGCGGTGCCAGCGTGGTCAGGCGGTCGCGGATTTCGGCGCGGGCCCGGTCGTGGCTCTTGTCGGTCACCTTGTTGCGCTCGTTCTCGAGCGTGTTCACGTGCACGAACAGCTCTTTCTCGAAGTTGAACAGCATCAGGCGCGCGCGCGCGCGCATCAGCGGGTCGGCCGGCATCAGCTGCGGATGCGGGAAGCGCTCGTCGATGTACTCGTTGATGATGTTCGATTCGTACAGGATCAGCTCGCGCTCGACCAGGATCGGCACCTGGCCGTACGGGTTCATCGTCGAGATATCCTCGGGCTTGTTGAACAGGTCCACGTCGCGCACTTCGAAGTCCATGCCCTTTTCGAACAGGACCAGGCGGCAGCGCTGGGAGAACGGGCACGTGGTGCCGGAGTAGAGAACCATCATGGTTTATAGTTCCTTCAAGAAACAAAGGGGTGAAGGCCAAATGGCTCACCCCGAATAGACATTGCCCGCATTATAACCGGGCAATCAAATCACTTTACATCTTTCCAATATGAAGCATTCAGACGCCAGGCAAGGAAAGCGAACAAGGACAGGAAAAGTACCACGACCGCACCCAGGCGCTTGCGCAAGTCACGGGTCGGTTCGGCCATCCATTCCATGTATGCCACCAGGTCGGCGACCTGGGTGTCGAATTCCGGCTGGCTCAGGCTGCCCGGCGTGACCTGCTCGAAACCGGCGAAACGGTGTACCGTCTTGCCCTTTTCGTGCGGATCGGGTTCCTCGACCATTTTCACGGTACGCACCCCCTGCAGTTGCCACAGCACGTGCGGCATGGCGACGTTCGGCACCACCAGGTTGTTCCATCCGGTGGGACGGGTGTCGTCCTTGTAGAAGGTGCGCAGGTAGGTATACAAATAGTCGCCGCCGGTGCCGGCACCGGATGCGCGCGCGCGCGTGATCACCGACAGGTCCGGCGGCACCGCGCCGAACCAGGCCTTGGCATCATCGGCACGCATTGCGACTTTCATCATGTCGCCCACTTTCTCGCCCGAGAACAGCAGGTTGCCCTTGATCTGGTCTTCGCTCAAGCCCAAATCGCGCAGGCGATTGTAGCGCATCGACGACGCCGAATGACAGTTCAGGCAATAGTTGACGAACAACTTGGCGCCGTTTTGCAGCGAGGCGATGTCGGTGCGCTCGGGCGCGCGGTCGAGCGGGAACGTGCCTTCGTTGGCGCACACGAAGCCGGGCACCAGGGCCAGTACCGCGAGCAGTTTCTTCGTAAGATTCATGGTTGTCCTTTGGCTTGTCCTCAGTCGCGGTGCAATGCGGCGCTTCAATGCGCGGTCCAGGTCACACGCTTGGGCAGCGGTTTGAAGCGGCCCATCGTGCTCCACCATGGCATCAGGAGGAAGAAGCTGAAGTACAACAGCGTCGCCAGCTGGGCGATCAGCGTGTAGGTCGCGGTCGGCAGCTGGGTGCCGAGGTAGCCGAGCACCAGGAAGCAGACGAAGAACACGCCATACACGGCCTTGTGCCAGCCCGGGCGGTAGCGGATCGAGCGCACCGGCGAGTGATCCAGCCAGGGCAGCAGGGCCAGGATCACGACGGCCGAGCCGAACAGCACCACGCCCCAGAATTTCGCGTCCAGCACCTGCGGCAGCATGCCGATCTCGACCAGCACGGCCAGCACCGTGATCGCGATCTTGGTTTTATAGGACAGGCGCGAGCGCAGCCAGATGAACACGACGTAGGCCGCCAGGCCGGCCATCACCACCCACATGAAGTCGGAGGTGGTGGCGCGCAGCACCGAGTAGAACGGCGTGAAGTACCAGGTCGGCGCGATATGCGGCGGCGTCTTCAGCGAGTCGGCCGGCAGGAAGTTGTTGTATTCCAGGAAGTAGCCGCCCATCTCGGGCGCGAAGAACACGATCGCGCTGTAGATCAGCAGGAACACCGAGACGCCGAAGAAATCCTTGGTCGTGTAGTAGGGGTGCGATGGGATCGTATCGACGCCGTGGCCGTCCGGACCGAGGTTTTCCTTCACTTCGATGCCGTCCGGGTTGTTCGAGCCGACTTCGTGCAGCGCGATCAGGTGCGCCGCCACCAGGCCCAGCAGCACCAGCGGGATCGCGATCACGTGGAAGGCGAAGAAGCGGTTCAGGGTGGCGTCCGACACCACGTAGTCGCCGCGGATCCACAGCGACAGGTCCTGGCCGATGACGGGGATGGCGCTGAACAGGTTGACGATGACTTGGGCGCCCCAGTACGACATCTGGCCCCAGGGCAGCAGGTAGCCGAAGAAGGCTTCGGCCATCAGGCACAGGAAGGTGGCGAAGCCGAACAGCCAGATCAGTTCGCGCGGCTTGCGGTAGGAGCCGTACATCAGCGCCCGCGTCATGTGCAGGTAGACCACGATGAAGAAGGCCGAGGCGCCGGTCGAGTGCATGTAGCGCACCAGCCAGCCCCAGGGCACTTCCTTCATGATGTATTCGACCGAGCCGAACGCCAGGTTGGAGTCCGGCTTGTAGTGCATCGTCAGGAAGATGCCGGTGACGATCTGGATCACCAGCACCAGCATCGCCAGCGAGCCGAAGATGTACCAGACGTTGAAATTCTTCGGTGCGTAGTAGCGGCCCCACTGTTCCTGCCACAGCTTCGACAGCGGAAAGCGGTCGTCGACCCAGGCCAGGGCCTTCCGGCTCTTCGGCGCATCGGCCGGGAGCTTGGTTTCCTTGAATGCAGCGCCCATCTTATGCCTCGCCTTTCTCGTCTTTGCCGATCACGATCCTGTTATCGGTCAGATACATGTACGGAGGGACATCGAGATTCACCGGCGCCGGCTTGTTCTTGAACACGCGGCCGGAGAGGTCGAAGGTGGAGCCGTGGCAGGGGCACAGGAAACCGCCGTGCCAGTCGTCAGGCAGGTTCGGCTGCGGGCCTTCCTGGAAGCGCGACGAGGGTGAACAGCCCAGGTGGGAGCAGATGCCGACGACCACCAGCACGTCCTTGTGGTTTTCATACGCGCGGAACTCGTTCTTCGCGTAGCCGGGCATATCGATCTGGTAGCTTTTGTCGGACCCGGGATCGGCGACCAGGTTGTCGTTCTTTTTCAGGCTGGCCAGCATGTCGGGCGTGCGGCGCAGGATCCATACCGGCTTGCCGCGCCATTCGGCCACTTTCATTTCGCCGGGTTTGACGTCCGAGATATCGACCTCGACTGGAGCACCGGCCGCCTTGGCCCGTTCGGAAGGTTGAAGGGTACTGACCAGAACTCCGGCCGTTGAAACACCGACGACACCACCCGCCGCGCATGTAGCCACGAGCAAGCCTCGCCGGCCTGAATCGACCTGCTTCTCATTACTCATACCAACTCCATTCGTCAAATGCGAAATGTTGCACTGCAATGCATTGCAATACAGTAAAAGCCAATATTGCAACAATCGATTATATGTGAACAGTTTTGCAAATTAAAGAAAAAACGTGCCGGCGGCGAACTCTGCAATGCGCGTCGCGCGCCCGCCGCTGCCGTCGGGTTGGCACGCCTTCCTGTATCATCGCCACGGGATAATCAAAGAACAAGGAGGGCGTCAAATGGCCATGCTGGAAGAATTCAGGAAATTCGCGATCAAGGGCAACGTGGTCGACCTGGCGGTCGGCGTGATCATCGGCGGCGCCTTCGGCCGCATTGTCGATTCGCTGGTGCAGGACGTCATCATGCCGCCGATCGGCAAGCTGTTCGGCGGCCTCGATTTCGCCAGTTACTACATTCCGCTGAACCACCAGGCCTATGGCTTGCCGCTGGCCGAAGCGAAAAAGGCCGGTGCCGTGCTGGCATACGGTAACTTTCTCACCATCCTGCTGAACTTCCTGATCCTGGCCTTCGTGATCTTCCAGATGGTGCGTCTGATGAACCGCCTGCGCAACTCCTTCCATCATCCGGACGAGGACAAGCCGGCCGTGCCGGCGGCGCCGCCGGAAGACATCCTGTTGCTGCGCGAAATCCGCGACTCCTTGAGAAAATAGATCCAGGTTCACCCCATGCGCCGCTACTGGCTCCTGTTCGCGCAAACCGTCACCATCGCGCTCGGCGTGTATGCGGTGATCGCGGTGATGCGTCTGGCGTGGCCGGGCGGCGATCCGCTCGGGCGGGCGCCGACCCAGGTCGGGATCGGCACGCCGGGACGCGCGATCCCGGTGCTGCAGGCGCCGGGCGGCGGCGCGCCGAACAGCTACCGCGACGCGGCCGGCAGGGCGATGCCGGCGGTGGTCAACATCCTGACCAGCAAGGCGCTGCGCGAGACGCATCCGCTATTGAAGGATCCGTTTTTTAAACGTTTTTTCGGCGACAAGACGGCGCCGCAGGAACAGATGGCCAGCCTCGGTTCGGGCGTGATCGTCAGTGCCGAAGGCTATATCCTGACCAACAACCACGTGGTCGAGGGGGCCGACGAGATCGAGGTCGGCCTGGCCGACGGCAGGAAGGCCAAGGCCAGCGTGGTCGGCACCGATCCGGAGACCGACCTGGCCGTCATCCGCATCAAAGAGAAAAACCTGCCGGTGATCGTGCTCGGCGAGCCGGACACGGCGCGGGTCGGGGATGTCGTGCTGGCGATCGGCAACCCGTTCGGGGTCGGCCAGACCGTCACCCTGGGCATCATCTCGGCGCTGGGCCGCAACAACCTGCACATCAACCACTTCGAGAATTTCATCCAGACCGACGCCGCCATCAACTTCGGCAACTCGGGCGGGGCGCTGGTCGACAGCCGCGGCAACCTGCTCGGCATCAATTCGGCGATCTATTCGCAGACCGGCGGCTCGGTCGGCATCGGGTTCGCGATTCCGGTGTCGACTGCGAAGACCGTGCTGGACGCGATCGTCAAGCACGGCCAGGTGGTGCGCGGCTGGATCGGCATCGAATCCCAGGACAT
>JAKOOD010000696.1 GCA_022701635.1 Burkholderiaceae bacterium
TTGATCCACTCTTCGTGGGTCGGCATGGTGCCGACGGCGTGCGCCAGCATCGTGCGTACGCCCTCGACATGCTCGATCAGCTTCTCGTCGGGCATCTCGTCGACGATCGGGTGGTAGCCTCCGGGGACGATGCCCTGGCCGAGCATCACCTGCACCCAGTTCGGCAGGGCGAAGAAATCCTCGCCGTTGCGGAAGTAGCGGCCGTCGGCGCGGAACAGGTCGATGGTGTCGCGCAGGGTGTCCGGGATCGGCATGGTGCGGCACAGGTCCCAGAACGCGGTGTCGTCGCGTTCGGTGGCGTGGTAGTGCAGGATCAGGAAATCGCGGATGCGCTCGTATTCGAACACCGATTCGCGGTTGTAGCGCTCGATCAGCAGCGGGTTGAAATCGGGCGTCGGGAATAGGCTTAGCAGGCGCGTGATGCCCGACTGGGCGAGGTAGATGCTGGTGGACTCGAGCGGTTCCAGAAAACCGCCGGCCAATCCCAGCGCCACCACGTTCTTGTTCCACAGCTTGGCGCGCCTGCCGGTGGTGAAGCGCAGCAGGCGCGGATCGCCCAGCGCCTTGCCATCCAGGTTGGCAAGCAGCGTGGCGGCGGCTTCGTCATCGCTGATGTGGCGGCTCGAATAGACGTAGCCGTTACCGGTGCGGTGTTGCAGCGGGATGCGCCATTGCCAGCCCGCCGGGCGTGCGCTGGCACGCGTGTACGGTGTGAGCGGGCCTGTGCGCTCGCTCGGGACGGCCAGCGCGCGATCGCAGGGCAGCCAGTAGGACCAGTCGATGTAGCCGGTCCGCAGCGTCTCCTCGATCAGCAGGCCGCGGAAGCCCGAGCAATCGATGAACAGTTCGCCATCGACGACCTGCCCGTTTTCCAGGCTCAGCGATTCGATGAAACCATCATACCCGCGCTGGTTGATCTTGACGATCCTGCCCTCGATGCGCATCACGCCGCGCTGCTCGGCCAGTTCGCGCAGATAGCGCGCATACAGGGCGGCATCGAAGTGATAGGCATAGGCGATGTCGGCCAGCGGCGAATCCGGCGCGGCATTGGCGTCGCGGGGCGCGAACTTGTCCTGCAACGCCATCACGCCCTGCGGCGAATAGGCGCCGATGGGCGCAGCCCGGCCGCTCTGCCGGGCCTTGAGCCAGAACTGGTGGAAGGGCAGCGGCCCGAGCGAACTTCCGATGGCGCCGAAACCGTGGATGTAGCTGTCGCCGATGCGGCCCCAGTCGTTGAACTGGATGCCGAGCTTGACGGTGGCCTGGGTTCGCTTGACGAAATCCGCTTCCTCGATGCCCAGCCACTGTTCGTTGAATTGCCTAAGCGGCGGCACGCTGGCCTCGCCCACGCCGACGATCCCGATTTCCTCGGATTCGACCAGCCGGATCGCGGCGTGCTTGCCCAGATAAGTGGCGAGGGCCGCGGCGGCCATCCAGCCCGCGCTGCCGCCCCCGACGATGACGATGTTCTTGATACGGTCCTGCATCCGACCTCCGAATGCGCCTGGAAGGCGCCGTCCAAATGAATACGGCAGTTGCCCGGACTCCTGGCAACTGCCGTTACGGACACGACGCCGGGCTTAGAACTTGTAGTTCAAGCCCACGTAGGCCGTGCGGCCATCGTAACCGCTGGAGTAGAAGCGGGCCTTGGTGTCATTACCCAGGTGGGAACTGGACTCCTGCTTGGTCAGGTTCAGCACCGAAGCGCTCAGGGTAAGCTCCTTGGTGATGTTGTAGGCCGCGTTCAAGTCGATCTGGGTGTACGGGTCTTCATACACGTTGAAGCCATTGACGATCCCGCCCACCACTTCGCCACGGCGGTTGTACGAAGCGCGCAGCAGCAGTTTGTCGGTTTCGTAGAACACCGTCAGGTTGCCCTGGTTCTTGGCGCTGCCCGCCAGCGGCGCCTTGCCGACTTCGGTGCCGTCTTCCAGCTTGATCGACGCCAGGTTGGTCTTGTTGATCGTGTAGTTGAACTGGAAGCCCAGGCCTGACGCCAGCGTGTGCTGCACGTAGAACTCGGCACCCTTCGACACCGCGCCGCGGCCGCTGGCGTTGGTGCTGTAGTTCTGCACCGTGACCGCTTCGCCGCCGATGGTGATGTTGGTATCGCGCACCACATTGACGGTAAAGTTGTCGACGTTCTTGCGGAACAGGCCGAGACCGAGCACCGAGCCGCGCTGGAAATACCACTCCAGACCCAGGTCGATCATCTTGGCCTTGTAAGGTGCCAGCGACTTGTTGCTACCGTTGCCGAACCAGCCCTGCTGGTTGGCGCCACCGATGAAGCGGCGATCGTTGACGTATTCCTGGCTGTAGTAACTCAGGTTGCCTGGCGACGCGATATCGTTGTAGCTCGGACGTGCAATCGCCTTCGAGGCGGCGGCACGGAACAGAAGCTTGTCGGTGATGTCATATGCCAGGTTAAAGCTCGGCAGCACGTCGGTGTAATTGCGATCGAGCGAATTGACCAGGAAGCTGGTCTTGTGGCCCGATGCCGGGTTGGTCTGGCTATCCGGCAGCGTGGTGAAGCCGCTGATGCAGCCCGAACCCGCCGGCGCGCCAGCCGCGGGTGCGCCCGACGTCGTGCACGGCGCCGGCGCGCCGTCGGCGCCCTGGAAGAAGTAGTCGCTGTAGTTCTCGACCTGGTCGGTCGAGTCGGCGTGCTGCTTGGTCTTCACCACCCGCATGCCAAAGTTGCCGCGCAGGCGGTCCGTCTTGTAGTTGGCCTGCAGGTAGAACGACGTGATCTTTTCCTTGACGTTGTAGACGAAGTTGTCTTCGTCACGGGTCTTCATGGCCCCGTAGGTCTTGTTCAGGTAATCGACGTAGGCCGGGTAATTAATTGCCGGGAAGGCGCTGGTATTGAAGGCGCCGCCCAGGTTTTCCAGATTACCGCTGTACAGGTAGGACGGATTGAACTTATTGGCGGTCGGATCGCAGCCGTTCTGGAAGCGGTTGTCATAGCTGCCGTCGGTACCCTGGCAAGTCCAGTAGTTGTTGCCGGTGCTGCGGCGCACGCCGCCATCACGGTACTTGGCGCCGAACTGCAGCGAATCCAGCCACTTGTAGTCGGTGTGCCAGGTAAAGTCGGCTTGTGCGTAATTCTGCTTGTTGTTGTTGTGGGTCCACGACGACGAGGTCGAGCCGAGGTCGATCTCGCCGATGCCGTTGCGCAGGTTCTGCAACAGTTCCGGCGAGAAGTTGAAGCTCGGCGTCCCGCTGATGTTCCACGAGGTGGCAGTGTTGCCCAGC
Organism: Burkholderiaceae bacterium; assembly: GCA_022701635.1. Lineage (GTDB taxonomy): Bacteria > Pseudomonadota > Gammaproteobacteria > Burkholderiales > Burkholderiaceae_D > Telluria > Telluria phyllosphaerae. The sequence goes on from JAKOOD010000696.1 coordinate 3,256, forward strand.
GCCCAGCTGCCGTCGGCATTCTGCATGCGCGGCTTGATCGGCATCTGCATCTGCAGCGACGGGCCGCCACTGGCCCAGGTACGGCCGGCCTTGAAGTCGGCATCGATCGATTTACCGCGCCATTCGGCGCCGATGTCGAAGGTCTGCGACAGCGATTTTTGCTTGTTGTAGCTGCCGTTCAGCCAAGGCGTCGGTAAGGTGCAATCGTCCGGACCCCAACCGCCCGGTTTCTGCCCGGCGGCGGCGGCTTGCGACTCGCTGCAATAGTAGGTCTTGCCCGGATGCACGGCGTAGTTTGCGCCGGTGACGATGGTGCCGCTCGGGTCGAAGGTCAGGCCATCCAGCATGCGGCCGCCCGGCCAGTTGCCATCGCCGTTATAGCGCGCCAGGCTCCACTCAGGCACCACGATCGAGTTGGTCTGGGAATCCTGCTTCAAGTCGAAACGGAAGTAGTTGGCGGTCAGGTTCAGGTTGCGGACCGGCTTGAACTGCAGGGTCAGCTGGCCGCCCCTGCGTTCGCGCTCCTCTTCCTTGACGGCGGCGCTAACCGTGGTCGGCATCATGAAGTTGTTGTACGACCCGCCGTTCTGGTCATTGAAGCCGGAGTGTCCCCACCACTGCGGGACTTGCGTATTCACGTTACCGTTGACATCGACCGCATTGCCCTTGTTGGCACCCTTGGTGTCGCCATACCATTGCCAGTCGCCGGTACCGGCGCTCATGGTACGCGTGGTGCGTTTCTGCTGGGTCAAGCCGACCAGCACGCCGAAGCGGTTGCTCTTGTCGTGCCATGCATACTGGCCCGAAAGCTGGCCGTCGCCCTTCTTGGTCGTGTCGGCCCAGGTGCCTTCGGCATTGATGAAGCCGCTGCCCGACGGCACGTCGAGCGGACGGCGGGTGTGCAGGATCACGGTACCACCGATGCCGCCTTCGTCAATGCGCGCTTCCGGCGTCTTGAACAACTCCGCGCTGCCCAGCATGTTGGACGGCATCAAGGTGTAGTTGAAGGAACGGGTCGGGCTGCCGTTCGATTCGGCGGTGGCGATGTAGTTGCCGTTCAGCTCGGTCAGCGTCAGGCCCGACGCCAGGCCGCGTACGCTGACGTTCTTGCCTTCGCCGCCATCGCGGGTAATGATCACGCCCGGCACGCGCTGCAGCGCGTCCGCGACGTTTTTATCAGGGAATTTACCGATGTCTTCGGCGGTGATCACCTCGACGATCGAGTTGGCATCGCGCTTCTGGTCGAGGCTCTTCTCGATCGAGTAGCGGTAGCCGGTCACGACCACTTTCTGGCCTGCGGCCGGCGTGGCGACGCCCGGCGTAGCGACCACTGGCGCGTCGGCTGCCTGCGCATCGGCGGTCTGCGCCTGTGCGCTCGAAATGGACATCAATGCGACACCCACGGCGATGGCAATGGGTTTTACAGGGCAGCGCAGCTGCCGCGAAGCGAGAGGGTATCTCAACGTCATGTAAGTCTCCGGGTCGTACCCAAGATGGGATAGTTTTTATAGCGGGAGTTTTCCGAGGATTTACTAAACGATCAAGTTCCTGCCCGATCTGTAAAACCTCGCTTTCCAACAAGGAGAAGTTATACAAAGGAACTTACAAGGGTTCAATAAACTTTCAAACCCGCGATGCAGTTTAGCTAAGTTTAGTAAACGTAAATGATGCAAAACTGCCACATCAATTAGGTGAGCGGTAACATGCTTGACATTTCCTGAGGGATCGCGCGCGCCGCCGTTTTATCGGCCTGTTCTACACTGCCGCAGCCGCTGCTACCAGGAGTGAACGATGATCGATTCGATTGGCACGCCAACCCTCTACATCGCCTTTTCATTACTGGTTGCCATCTTGCTGGCAGTCGACTTCTTCATCCTCAAGCAGGAAGGCGAACACCGCGTCAGTACGCGCGAAGCCGCGGTCTGGTCCCTGATCTGGGTCTCGATCGCGCTGGCCTTCGGCGCCTGGTTCTGGTGGTATCTGCGGGATATCGTCGGCGAAGAGATGGCGCGCACGCGGGCGCTGGAATACCTGACGGGCTACCTGATCGAGAAGTCGCTGGCGGTCGACAACGTCTTCGTCTGGATCACGCTCTTCAATTTCTTCGCCGTGCCGGCCGCCTACCAGAAGCGCGTGCTGCTGTACGGCGTGCTGGGCGCGATCGTGCTGCGCGCGCTCCTGATCTACGTCGGCGCCCTGCTCCTGGCCCAGTTCCACTGGATCCTGTACGTGTTCGGCGCCTTTTTGCTGTATACCGGCGTACAGATGGTGCGCGCGGCCGACGACGAGCCGAACCTGGCCGACAACAAGATACTGCGCTGGATGCGCAAGCACATCCGCATCACCGACGAGTATCACCAGGACCGGTTTTTCGTGGTGCGGCAGGGCTTGCGCTATGCCACGCCGATGTTCGTGGTGCTGGTACTGGTCGAGATCACCGACGTCATCTTCGCGGTCGATTCGATTCCGGCGATCTTTGCGGTGACCGGCGATCCGTTCATCGTGTTCACGTCGAATATCTTTGCCATTCTCGGGCTGCGGGCGATGTACTTCCTGCTGGCTGATATGGCGCAGCGGTTCCACCTGCTGAAGTATGGACTCGCGGGGATCCTGGTGTTTATCGGCATCAAGATGCTGCTGCTGGATATCTACAAGATCCCGACCGGAATTGCGCTGGGAGTGGTGGGCTTGATTCTGGCGGGGTCGGTGGTGGCCAGCTTGGTGACGTCGAAACCGGGTCGGGGCAGTACGCCGTAGCCGGCCTGGATTGACAGGGCACCGCATGTAATTATCTCAACTTCTGCCAGAATATTTATCAGCAAAATTGGGAAAAGACTGCTTACGGATTCTTGATCATGCAGAAGTTTATCGATAACGGATGATCAGAACATCGCTTTAAGTTTCTATATGGAAAAATATTCTGCGGATATATTTCCATTGAAAATTTAATTGTTGCTGCATTCCGTCGATCGTCATCATTTACATGTGGTTATAAGCAGTGGTACTCAGCAGCCGGTAAAATACTGGCATGCACGCAATTACTCCCCCGAAGACTGCCTGTCTTGCAGGCCATGATTCCGCCCCCGACACCTACACGAGTGCCGCGCTCTTCCGAGGAAGTGCTGATTGCGTCAAAGTCCTGAACGTCGATGGCCACTTGAAACTGATTAATCCGGGCGGTGTGATTGCACTGGAGCTGGAGTCTGCCGATCAGCTGGATGACGCGTTATGGTGGAGCATGTGGCCGTCAGGTAGTCAGGCGCTTGCCGAACAGGCTTTCCGTGCGGCTTTGGCCGGCGAAGTTAATACCTTCAGGGGTGCCTGCCCTACCGTACGCGGGACGGATCGCTGGTGGGACGTTACAGCCAGTCCCATACGCAATGACAATGGCGCCGTCGAAAGCGTGCTGATCGTTTCTCGTGACGTTACCGAATTGATGCTGGCCACGACCGAACTGGAGTTGGCATCCCAGCGCAAGGATGAAATCCTCGAGACGGTCGCCCATGAACTGCGCAACCCCCTGTCTGCCGCCGCGAATGCTGCCCAGCTGCTGGCGTTGAAGGCACTGGCACCTGCTGAAGTCGCGCGCATTGCCTTGCTCATCACGCGCCAGCTTGGCCACATCGGCCGTATAACCGAAGATCTTCTCGACTCGGCGCGCGTTGCACGGGGCGAACTCGGCATTACAGCAGCGCCGGTCGACCTGAACAAGGTCGCGCAGATCGCAGCGGAACAACTACGCCCGACTGCCGAGAAAAAGGGGCAACGAATGCACGTGTCCCTGTGCGCCGGCCAGTGCGAGGTCATGGCAGACGAGACCCGGCTGGTACAGGCAGTCGGCAATGTCATTGCGAATGCGGTACGCTACACGCCGGATAACGGCACCATCGACATGCGGGTCGCTCATGCTGGTCCGTTCATCGAGATCAGTGTTACCGACTCCGGCATCGGCATTGCGCCCGCCCGCCTCGAAAGCGTATTCGATCGCTATAGTCGACAACAAGCGGAAACCGGCCGTGTCGCCGCGGGTTTGGGGCTGGGCTTGTCGTTGGTGAAGGCGATTGTCGGACTGCACAACGGCACGGTGTCGGCGACGAGCGAAGGCCCTGGCCAAGGCAGCACGTTCACCATCCGTCTTCGCAGCCGTCACGAGCAACCCGAAGGCATGTGGCTGATCACTTACCAAACGCCGGAAGGTGACCATGGAACGCTGAAGCGGCAGTTCGAACGCAAACCGGACGAGGCTGCCGCCGCGCTGGCGGTAAGAGAAGCGTTGTTACCAGGACCTGCTTCGGCCGTTGCAGGCCAGGGAGACGAAGGCGTCCTGGCCTTACGCCAGCTCCAGGGACTGGGCTACCGGATCGTCGACGTCCAGGCTTGAGCATCGCCTGAAAGGTTCCGCGACGCTTGGAACCGGACTCGGAGCGCCGTCGCTCCCAGTCCGGTTCCAGCGGGGACCTCTGATCAGTCCGTGGCCGCAGCGGCCCGCATCCGCACCAGCAACGCTCCACCGCTCGCCACGATCGCCACGCCGACCACACCCATCCAGCCCCACCCGGCCAGCGCCTGCGCCCCGAGAAAACCACCGGCCGCCATGCCGACGAACACGCTGGTCATCAACAGCGCGTTCAAACGGCTGCGCGCTTCCGGCGCAATCCCGTAGATGATGCTCTGGTGCGAGATCAGGCTGGCCTGCACGCCCAGGTCGAAGCCGACCGTGGCCAGCGCCAGCAGCGCCAGTTGCGCGCCCGTCGACAGCAGCGGCATCGCCAGCATCGCGCCGAACGACACCACCGTGATGGTGGCGGCGATGCGTGTCACCCATTCGGCGCCGCGGCGGTCCGCCAGGCGGCCGGCGAACGGCGCCGCCAGCGCGCCGACGGCGCCGGCCAGGCCGAAGGAGCCGGCGACTGCCGAACCCAGGTGGAACGGGGCGTCGTGCAGCATTACGGCCAGCGTCGACCAGAACGCCGAGAAGCCGAGCGCCAGCAAACCCTGGGCCAGCGAGGCCAGGCGCAGCTTGCGGTGCGCGCGCCACAGGGTGGCCAGCGATTGCAGCAGCGCCGGGTAGGATTGCGTGGTGGTCGGCGCGAAGTGCGGCAAACCCTTGGCCATCACGCCCGCCAGCAGCAGCACGCTGACAGCCGCGGCCATGAAGACCGTGCGCCAGCCAAAGTGCTCGGCAACGAAGCCGCTCACCACGCGCGACAGCAGGATGCCCATCAGCAGGCCAGTCATCACCGTGCCGACCGCCTTGCCGCGGTGCTCGGGCGGCGCCAGCGTCGCCGCGGCCGGCACGATGTCCTGGGCCACGGTGGCGAACAGGCCGATCGCCAGGCTGGCCGCCAGCAGCACGCCCAGCGTCGGCGCGAAGCCGGTCAGCAGCAGCGCCGCGCTCAGGATCAGCGCCTTGATGACGATGATGTTGCGGCGGTCATAGCGGTCACCCAGCGGCGCCAGCAACAGCAGGCCGATGGCGTACCCGAGCTGGGTCAGGGTCGGGATCCAGCCGACGTTGCGCGCCGTCGCATGCAGGTCGCCGGCCAGCACGCCCAGCGTCGGCTGGCTGTAATAGAGGGCGGCAACGGTGAGGCCGGTGCCGGCGGCCAGCAGGAACGTCAGCGAAGTCGACAGCGTGGCCTGCGCGGGCGCGGCCTGGGGAATGTTCTTGGTCATGGATGTGGTGCTCATGGTGCACTCCGGAAGTGGAATTGCGATGGCGTGCATTATGCAAAGACGGCAAGTATGACGGTAGCAGCCGCACGCGTCGAACTGTTATACGATGCACGTATGAATATCGAACAAACACCCGGCATTTCCACTGCCGACCGTATGATGCTTGTGGAAACCTTTGTCCGTATCGTCGATGCCGGCAGCCTGTCCGCCGCCGCGCGCCTGCTGGAGACGACGCAACCTACCATCAGCCGGCGCCTCAAAACGCTGGAAAAATCGCTCGGCGTACGTCTGCTGCAGCGCTCCACGCATGCGATGACGCTGACCGACGACGGCATCCGCTGCTACGAACGCGCCAAGGCCCTGATCCTCGGCTGGCAGGAGTTCGAAAGCGAGATCCGCGGCGCCGGCGACGAGCCGGTGGGTACCCTGCGCGTGATCGCGCCGCACGCCTTCGGCCAGCAGCAGCTGGTGGCGCCGCTGGCCGAGTACCTGGCGCGCTATCCAAAGATGACGGTCGACTGGAACCTGCACGACCGCACGCCCGACTTCATCGCCGAGGGCATCGACTGCGCGATCCAGGTCGGTGCCCTGACCGACACCTCGGTGGTGGCGATCCCGCTGGGCGCGGTGCCGCGCATCGTGGTCGGCGCCCCCGCCCTGCTCGACGGCGCCGCGGGACCCACTGCGATGCCCACGCATCCGGACGACCTGGCGCGCCTGCCCTGGATCGCGGCCAGCAATTTCTACCGCGACGAGATCGACCTGGCCCACGCCGGCAGCGGCGAGACCGTGCGCATGCGCATCCAGCCGCGCCTCTACACCGACAACCTGTACGCGCTGCGCAATGCGGCGCTGCTGGGCGTCGGCGCGGCGGTGGCCTCGACCTGGGCGCTGCGCGAGGAACTGGAGAGCGGCCGCCTGGTACAGCTGGCGCCCGAGTGGCAGGCCGCGCCGCTGCCGATCCACCTGGTCTACCCGCCGGCGCGCTTCTATCCGGCGCGCCTGCGCCGCTTCATCGACATCATGCGGGTGGCGGTGCCACAGGCGTTCGGGATCACGCCGCCCGCCTCAAGCTGACCCGGCCAGCGCCACCGCGTCGGCACCCGCGGGAAGCCGCAGCGGGCACGATGGATCGGTGGCCGCGCGCCACACCGCTTGCGCCACGTCCGGCGCATGGGTCACCGGCGCATCCCCTTGCATGCCGGCGAACACCTGCCGGGCGAAGCCGGCATACGCGTCCGGGATGCCGCCCAGCGTGCGCGCCTGCGCGTTGGCGCCGAAGCGGGTGGTCGGCGAGCGCCCCGGCTGCACGAGTTTGACGCGCACGCCGAACGGTGCGAGTTCCAGCGCCAGCGAGGCGCTGAACATGTCGACCGCCGCCTTGCTCGCGGCGTATGCGGAAATCAGCGGGAACGGACGCGCGGTGACGATCGAGGTCACGTTCACGATCACGCCCTGCCCGCGCTCGCGAAACTGCGGCAGCACGGCCTGGGTCATTGCCATCGTGCCGAGGGTGTTGGTCTCGAACAGCTCGCGCGCGCTGTCCATCGACAGCGCTTCGAACACGCTCATCGCGCCGAAGCCGGCGTTATTCACCAGCACGTCGATCGGCCCCGCGGCCTGCACGGCGGCGTGGATGCTGGCGGCATCGGTCACGTCGAGCGGCAGGATGCGCAGCTGTCCGGACGGCGGCAGGAGGCCGTCGCGCGGCGTGCGCATGGTGGCGACGACCTGCCAGCCGCGTTCGAGGAACAGGCGGGCGGTCTCGAGGCCGAAGCCGGACGAGCAGCCGGTGATCAGGACGGTTTGCATGGGGTACTCCTTGTCATCAGTGGAAACAAGACGATACCGCCGCCCAGCCGGACTTGCTACAATCGGCAGTCCAATATTCTTTTGCAAAAGTCCGAACATGATTGATCCGCTCGCCGAGATGGTGGCCCTGCTCCAGCCCAGCACGCCGCACTCGAAGATCGTCGAAGGCGCCGGCCGGTGGCGCGTGCGCCGTTCAAACCTTGGCCAGCCCTTCTATTGCGCCATGCTGGACGGCGCCTGCCGCCTGCTGGTCGACGGCCAGGCACCGGTCACGCTGACCGCGGGCGACTTCGTGCTGGTGCCGGCGGCCCGGGATTTCTCCACCACCAGCCTGGAACCGCCGGCGCCGGACGACAGCGACGCGCCGCCGTTCGCGACGGCGCCGGGCGCGTTCCGATTGGGCGAGCGCGAGGGCGCGCCGGATGTGCGCTTCGTCGTCGGCCATTGCGCATTCGGCTCGCCCGACGCCGCGCTGCTGGTGTCGCTGCTGCCACAACTGCTCCACGTGCGCGGCGAAGGGCGGCTGGCGACGCTGGTCCAGCTGGTGCGCGACGAGTCGCGTGCGCAGCGGCCGGCGCGCGACGTCGTCCTGGCGCGCTTGCTGGAAGTGCTGTTCATCGAAGCCTTGCGCGCCGGCGCCGCCACCGGGTCGGACGAATGTTCTCAAGACGCGCCGGGATTGCTGCGCGGCCTGGCCGACGCCCGCCTGGCGGCGGCATTGCGCCGCATGCACGAAGCGCCGGCGCGCAACTGGACGGTGGCCGACCTGGCCAGGGAAGCCGCGCTGTCGCGCTCGAGCTTCTTCGAGCGCTTCAGCAGCGCCGTGGGTGCAGCGCCGATGGCATACCTGCTGGCCTGGCGCATGGCACTGGCCAAGGACCTGTTGCGGCGCGGCGCCGGCGGCATCGCCGAGGTGGCGGCGCGCGTCGGCTACAGTTCGGCCAGCACCTTCAGCGTGGCCTTTGCGCGCCACGTCGGGATGCCGCCGGCGCGCTACGCGCGTGCAGGGGATGCGGTGGCGGCTTGATTTCCGTTGGAAACCCGGGCAGTGACGCGCCGCGTCCGCGCGATCGTCGCTACCATTCCGCTCATCCCAGCCGATCACCCGATCCGAGGAGACGACCATGGAAACATGTAGCCAGCAAGTGCGCGGCGGCTGCCTGTGCGGCGACGTCCGCATCACGGCCACCGGACGCCCGAACCGCGTCGGCCTGTGCCACTGCCTGGATTGCCGCAAGCATCACGGCGCGCTGTTCTATGCGGCGGCGATCTTTTCCGAGGATGCGGTGACGGTCAGCGGCGCCACCCGCGCTTATGCCAACCGCTTTTTCTGCCCGCGCTGCGGCTCCCCCGTCTTCGGCCGCAGCGACGGTGAAATCGAGGTCCACCTGGGTTCCCTCGATGCGCCCGACCAGTTCGTGCCGACCTACGAAAACTGGACCGTCCGCCGCGAAGCCTGGCTGCCGCCGTTTCCGTTGGCGCAGCACTACCCGCATGACCGCGAAGATGCCGGCCTTGTCGCCGCCGATGTGACCGTTCCGGAACGTCATCCCCGCGAAGGCGGGGCCCCATCCTGAGTAACAGAATCCGGTATATCGTAAATAGTTCAGTTATTCCGGATAGACCGACGCTGGACGCTCAGTATGGGTCCCCGCCTGCGCGGGGACGACGGATTGGTGAAGCGGGGACCACGACTACGCCGGCACCCTGGCCTCGGCCAGCAAGGCCCGGATCTCCGGCACGCACGAGCCGCAATTGCCGCCCGCCTTGACGCAGGCCGTCACTTGCGACGCCTCGGTCAAGCCATCCTTGCGGATCGCGATCTCGATGGTCTTGCGCCCCACGCCGAAGCACGAGCACACGATCGGACCCGGGTCCGCGCCCTGCTCCTTGGCGCGGCCGGACAGCAGGTTGAGGCGCTCCAGCGGCGCCAGCTTCGGCTTGCCGAACATCTCGGCCAGCCAGGTGCGTGCCGGCAGGTCCTGGCGCGTCGAGACGAACAGGCAGGACTGGATGCGCTCGTCGACCAGGTGCACGGCGCGGTACATGCCGCCGCTGCGGTCTTCGACGTCGATCCAGTCGGCCTCCTCGTCCTGCGCAGCGACGCCGAGCAGCGCGCGGCCCCAGGCCGTGGCATCGCGTACCGGCGTGCGGCCGGCCAGTTCGTAGCGGATGAAGTCCTTGCCCTGGATGCGGGTCCAGTGCGCCGCCGCCAAGAGCGGCAGCTCGACGCGGCTGAGGATGAAGCCGTACCAGTTCACGCCGAAGGGTTCGATGCGTACCGGCGTGTGCTTGAATTCGGGCTCGCCCGAGACCGGATCGACCGCCGGATTGACCACCGTGCCGACGCGCGCATCGGATGCCGTCTGGCCGCTCCAGTGGATCGGCATGAACACGCTGCCGCGCGCGATGCCGCCGCCGTGCTGGACGCGCGCCACCACCGCACCCCAGCTGCTGGCCACGCGTGCCAGTTCGCCCGCCTTGACGCCGCACAGCAGCGCATCCTGCGGGTGCATGTCGATGAAGGGTTCCGGGATGTGGCCAGCGAGCCTGGGCGAGCGGCCGGTGCGCGTCATGGTGTGCCACTGGTCGCGCACGCGGCCGGTGTTCAGCACCATCGGGTACTCGGCGTCGGGCGCATGCGCGGGCGCGCGCGGGACGGTGGCCACGAAGCGCGCGCGGCCGTCCGCATGGGCGAAGCGCTTGTCGCCGAACAGGCGCGTGGTGGATGCGCCGGCGGCCGGCACCGGCCACTGCACCGGCGCCAGGGCATCGTAGGCGGCGCGGCTCATGCCGGCCAGGCCCCCGATGTCGAAGGCGCGGCGGCGCTGGCCGCCGCTGTCGTTCCGATGGGCGCTCAGGCGCGCATGCTCGTCGAAGATCGCGTGCGGTCCGTCGTAGTCGAAGCCCGCGAAGCCCATGCGCTGCGCCACCGCGGCGATGATCTGCCAGTCGGGCCGCGCCGGACCGGACGCACCCGCGGGCACCGCCAGGAAGCTGCGCTGGCGCGAGATGCAGCGCTCGGAGTTGGTGACGGTACCGTCCTTTTCGCCCCAGCCCAGCGCCGGCAGCAGCACGTCGGCGTGGGCATTGGTGTCGGTGCCAAGCACGATATCGGACACCACTACCAGTTCACACTTGGCCAGCGCGCGCTTGACCTGGTCCGCGTCC
>JAKOOD010000718.1 GCA_022701635.1 Burkholderiaceae bacterium
TGCAGGTGGTCGAGGTCGACCTCGTTCGCCGGCTGCGACAGCACGACTTTCCCGCTCTGCATCAGGTACACGTGGTCGGCCACGCCGACCGCGCGGTGCGTGTTCTGCTCCACCAGCACGATGGTGCGCCCGTCCCCCTTCAGGCGTTTCAAGATCTCGAACAGTTCGTTGACCATCACCGGCGCCAGGCCGAGCGAAGGCTCGTCGATGATCAGGAGCTTCGGATCGCTCATCAGGCCGCGCGCCATCGCCAGCATCTGCGCCTCGCCGCCGGACAGCGAGCCGGCCAGCTGCTTGCGGCGTTCGCGCAGGCGCGGGAACATCTGGTAGGACTTTTCCAGGTTGGCGGCGGCCCCGGCGCGGTGCTGCGGCGCGAAGGCGCCCATCATGAGGTTTTCCTCGACCGTCATGTCGCGGAAGGTCATGCGGCCTTCCGGGATCATCGCCATCGAGACCTCGGTCATCTTCCAGGTCGGCGTGCCGTTCAATGGCGCGCCGTTCAGCGAGATCGTGCCCTGCGTGGGCTTGATGAGGCCCATCACCGCGCGCAGCAGCGTGGTCTTGCCGGCGCCGTTGGGACCGATGATGGTGGTCAGCTTGCCCGGCTGGATGCTCAGCGACAGGTCCCACAGCACGTTGATGGCGCCATAGCCGGCGCGTACGTCCTTAATCTCAAGCATGCTCGGCTCCCGTATAGCTCTTCACCACTTCCGGGTTGCTGAAGACCTCGGCCGGGGTGCCCTCGGCGATCAGCTGGCCGAAGTTCAGCACCGCCACCCGCTGGCACAAATTGCTGATGGTCTCGATGTCGTGCTCGATGATCAGGATGCCGACCTTGAAGGCTTCGTGCATCTGCTTGAGCATGTTCATGAAGTGGCGCTTGCCGTTGGTTTCCAGGCCGGCCAGCACTTCGTCGAGCAGCAGCAGCTTGGGGTTGGTGGCGAGCGCCTTGGCCACCTCCAGCGCCTTCAGTTCGCTCAGTGCCAGGCCGGTGGCGGCGTCGCGCCCGGCCTTGGCCGTGAGGTTGGTGAATTCCAGGATCTCGTCGATGCGGCGCGCATCGGTGCTGCCGGTGCCGAAGCGCTGCGCCACCGTCAGGTTCTGGCGCACGGTCAGCTCGTGCATCGGCTGCGGGATCTGGAAGGTGCGGCCGATGCCCATGCGGGCGCGCTGGTACATCGGCGCACGCAGCACGTCGCGGCCGTCGAACACGATGCGCCCGTCCGTGCGCGCCAGGCCGGAGATGGCGTTGAACAGGGTGGTCTTGCCGGCGCCGTTGGCGCCCACCAGGCCGACCACGTCGCCGCTGCCGACCGTCAGCGAGACCTTGTTGACCGCGGTGAGGCCGCCGAAGCGCACCGTCACGTTTTCAAGCTGCAGCATCTTTTTTCCTCATGAACTTGCGCGCCAGCGCCAGCAGGCCGTCCGGGCTGGCGATGATCATTGCGACCAGCACCACGCCCAGCACCAGCTGGTGGCCGGTCGGGATGATGCTCTTCACGACCAGCTGGTCGACCAGGTAGACCACCACCGCGCCGACCAGCGGGCCGGCGATGGTGCGGTAGCCGCCGAAGATGGCCGCCACGATCGGGATCGTCACCCACAGCGTGCTGAAGGCGTAGTCCGGCTCCAGGAAGTTGATGTAGTGGACGTTGAAGGCGCCGACCACGCCGCACATGAAGCTCGACACCAGCAGCATCAGGCCCTTGAGCAGGGTGTTGTTGACGCCCACCACGCGGGTGGCGTCGTCGCTGTCGTGCATCGCGCGCAATGCCAGGCCGTGCGGGCTGCGGCGGATCATGTCGTAGATCGCGGCGAACACCAGCACGATGGTGAGGATCACCAGGTAGTTGCCGGTCTTGCTGCCGAAGTCGACGCCGCCGATGGTCGGCAGGCGCGGGATGTTGGCGATGCCGGCCGAGCCGCCGGTGACCGAGGTCCATTCGGTGGCGAGGATGCGGAAGATGTGGGCGTAGGCCAGGATCGCCAGCGCGAAGTAGGGGCCGCGCAGGCGCAGCACCGGCAGCATCAGGATCGCGGACACGATCGCCGCCACGCCGGCCAGCAGCATCGCCAGGAACACCGGCACCCCGTGCTGCATCGTCAGCACCGCCGACGCATACGCGCCGACGCCGAAGAAGGCCGAGTGGCCGAAGCTGACCATGCCGCCCAGGTTGCCCAGCAGCGCCCACGACAGGGCGATGCCGCCGATGACCAGCGAGGCGATCACCAGGCTCATCACGTAATTGTCGCTGCCGAACACCAGCGGCACCGCCACGTACACCGCCAGCAGCGCGGGGATCAACCATTTATACTGTTTCATCCGCGCCTCCGGGCCGCGCCGAACAGGCCGTTGGGCATCACGAACAGCACCAGCAGGAACAGGCCCATGCCGGCCAGCTCCTGCAGCGCCGAACTGGCCAGGGTCACGGTCAGCGCCTCGACAATCCCGAGCAGCACCGCCCCGATCAGGACGCCGGGGATCGAGCCGATCCCGGCCAGCACCGTGATGATGAAGGCTTTCACCGTCAGCACGCCGCCAAAGGACGGGGTGATCACGCCGTAGCTGAACAGCGCCACGCCGGCAAAGGCGGCCATGATGCCGGCCACGATGAACGATACCAGCTCGGTGAAGCCCGGATTGATGCCCATCAGCTTGGCGGCGTCGCGGTTGCTCGACACGGCGCGCACCGCGCGTCCGTACCAGCTGCGCGACAGCCACCACCACAGGCCGGCGATCAGCACCACGCTGACGCCGAAGAACAGCACTTCGCTGCGCATGCTGTACAGCGGTCCCACGACAAAGGCTTCCTGCATCCACGAGGAGCTGGTCGCGCGCACGTCGGCGCTCCAGATCAGGAGGGCCAGGTTGGTGATGATGACGCCGACGCCGTAGGTCAGCGTCAGCGAGTTGATCTCGCGGTTGGTCTTGATGCGCCCGACCAGCAGGTAGATGCCGGCCGAGGCCAGCGTGACCAGCACCACCGCCACCGGGATCGCCAGCAGCGGATTGACGCCCAGTTTGCTCTCCACCGTATAGCCGATGTAGGCGGCCAGCAGCACCAGCTCGCCGTGCGCCAGGTTAATCACCTTCATGGCGCCGAACACCAGCGCCAGCCCGAGTGCGATCAGGGCGTAGGATCCGCCCTGCAGCAACCCGGAATACAAGGACTGCATGATCAATTCAGTCATTTCTGCATTCCATTCCCGTTGACTTCAGGCGGGACCGGCCCGCCCTCACTTATATGGACTTCGAAGAAGCGTCGCGAGCGGCGGCAGTTCCGGTGGGCACGCCTAGTGCGAGAAGCGCAGCTGTACGGACGTACAGCGAGCATCGCAGGGCTCGGCGCCTGCGACCGGAAATGCAACGCGCAGCAGCTTATTCGAGGTCCATTACCAGGGGACGCCCGGATACACCGGCTTGGCGGTGGCGGCTTCCTTCGGCCACACCAGTGCGACGCCCTTGCCCTGGTGCTGGCCCATGCGTTGCGTGAAATTCGGGTTGTCGCCGTTGGCGTTGAACTGGACGCGGCCGATCAGGGTCTGGCGGTCGGTCTTGCGCATTTCCTCGGCCACGCCGCCCTTCTTGAGCGTGCCCTTGTCGGCGGCGCGCGCGATCGCTTCGAACAGCAGCATCGACTGCACGTAGCCGAACTGGCCCAGGTAGTCGGGTTCCTTGTTGTACAGCTTGCGGTAGCCGTCGGCGAACGCCTTGCCGTCCGGGGTGCTGAAGGCGACCGGGTAGGGCAGGACCGCGGTGCCGTACACGTTCGGCATCAGGTCGGGGAAGTCGGCCGCCATCTTCGGCGTGGCCAGCGACCACACGCCGGCGATGCCTTTCACGGAAGGCTTCAGCACGCGCGCGGCGCGCAAGATGCCGACGTAGTCGTTCTCGTAGCCCACCATGACGATGAACTCGGAGCGGTCGCGCAGCTTGACCTTGTTGATGATCGGCTTGAAGTCGGTGATCGCCGGGTCGAACGCATGCATCTCGACCTTCACGCCCTTGCCGCCGAGGGTCTTCTGCACCGCGCTGGCCAGGCCCTGGGTCGCTTCCTTGGTCGAGTGGATGATCGACACCGACTTGACGTTCAGGTCGCCCAGCAGGCCGACCAGCGCCTTCTGGTAGCCGGCGGTGTTATTGATGCGGAAAAAATTCTTGCGGCCGCCGTTGACCAGGCTGTCGTCGACGCCGCCCGAGCTGACGTAGACCAGGTCCAGCTTGCCGGCGGCATCCGCGGCCGGCGCGATGTTGTTGGAGCCGTAGCCGCCGGTGATCGCCACCACGTTCTGGCTGGCCAGCTTCTCGACCGCGGCCACCGCCTTGGCCGGCGCCGATTCGTCGTCCACGGTGACCAGCTTGATGGTGTGCTTGCCGTTGGTCTTGTTGAAGACCTCGGCGGCGACGCGGATGCCTTCCTGGGTGCCCATGCCGACCCGGGCCAGCGGGCCGGTCAGCGGAATCTCGACGCCGACCAGCAGTTCATCGGCCTGGGCCGCACCCATGGCGGCCGCCGCACTGGCGACAACCGCGGCGACGGCGATCATGCTTGCTTTGTTCATTGTCTCCACCTTTTCTAGTTGGTTTGAATTGTCGGGCTCAATCGATGCGACGGCCCATGCTCACTTCCACGTTGCGCACCATCTGCACCAGGCGCGGTCCGAGATCGTCCACCAGCCGCTCGCGCGGCAGCAGGAAGGCCGGGCCGCCGCAATTGAAGGCGACCGTACGGGCCGGATCGGGATCGACCAGCGGCACGCCGACGGCGCTGATGTTGGCGTCCCACAAGCCGGACGACAGGCAGAAGCCGCGGTCCTGGTAGTCCTTGAAGCTTTGTTCGATGTCGGCCTTGATCTGCGGCCAGTTGGCCTCGGTATGCATCCGGATGTGATCCATCAGGAAGTCGCGCTGGTCCTGGGCCAGGCCGCACAAATACGCCTTGCCCATCGCGGTGGTGGCCAGCGGGATGCGCGAGCCGGCATCGCGGCGCAAGGTGACGGCGGCGCTGCCGCGGCAGGCTTCCACGTACACCATGTTGAGGCGGTCGCGGATGCCGGTGGCGACGCTGCACTGGGCATATTCGGCCAGCGCCTGCATGCCGGGACGCGCCAGCTTGCGCACGTCGAGGTTGGCCAGCAGGGTGTGGCCGAGCGCCAGCACGGCGGCGCCGAGCTGGTAGCGGCCCTGGTCTGCGGCGTAATTCAGGTAGCCGAGGCGGGTCAGCGTGTAGGTCAGGCGCGAGATGGTCGGCTTGGGCATGCCGGTGCGTTTCGCCATCTCGCTGTTGCTGAGGGCCGCTTCGCCGGGCCGGAAGCAGCGCAGGATCTCGAGGCCGCGCGCCAGCGCCGTCACGAACTGGCGGTCCTTGGCGATGTCCTCGTCGTCGAATGAGCGGATGTCGTCATTCATAGCGCATGTCTCCTCGATCCCGTCGTGATCTCGTGTCGTGGTCCCGTGCTCGTCGCATTGCCGCTACGGCCGGGTTGAACCGATGTTCACACACACAAAAGATCAGTGTCAACAGTTTTGTGAAATGCTGGTTCGCTGTGCGGAACTGCGTTCTGTCATAACATCTTGCATCCGGCGCTTTCCAGCGATTTTCGGCGTATGCGGGCGCTTTACATCGCCGGACGAAATGCGGTATCGTTGGCTCCGCCTGAAATGCAAAACAAAATTTCGCACAGCGAACCAAGCGAATAAAACAAGGAGATAGATTCATGAGTTCCGGGGCACCCAACGCCGTCGTCCGACGCGCGCAGCGCGGCGACATCCTGCTGGTCACTATCGACAATCCGCCGGTCAACGCCCTCGGCGCCGACGTGCGCGCCGGCCTGCTGGCGGCGATCGAGGCGGCCGACGCCGATCCGGCAGTGGCCGCCGTGCTGATCGCCGGCAGCGGCCGCAGCTTCATCGGCGGCGCCGACATCCGCGAATTCGGCAAGCCGCCGCTGCCGCCGGCCTTGCCCGACGTCTGCAACCGCATCGAAGCCTGCACCAAGCCGGTGGTCGCCGCCATCCACGGCCCGGCCCTCGGCGGCGGCCTCGAAGTGGCGCTGGCCGCCCACTACCGCATCGCGCTGCCGGCGGCGAAACTGGGCCTGCCCGAAGTGCAGCTTGGCCTGCTGCCGGGCGCCGGCGGCACCCAGCGCACCCCGCGCCTGGTCGGCGCCGCGGCGGCCCTGGAGATGATGCTCAGCGGCCGCCACCTGGGCGCCGCCGAAGCGCACAAGCTCGGACTGGTCGACCGCGTGGCGGGGGAGGGCGATCCGATCGAGATCGGCCTGGCGTATGCGCGCGAACTGCTGGCGCAGGGCGCGCCGGTGCGCCGCACGCGCGATGCCGCTGCGTTGCAGGACCGCGCTGCCCAGACGGCCGCCATCGAGCAACTGCGTCTCGAGACCGCCAAGAAATCGCGCGGCCTGTTC
>JAKOOD010000721.1 GCA_022701635.1 Burkholderiaceae bacterium
ACTGCTCGTCGCTGTGCGGGCCGAAGGCACTCGACACTTCGCGCACGAACGCGGCGCCGGCGTCGAAGCTCGGGAAGCGCAGGTCCTGGCCGATGTAGTCGCCGATGCGCGCCATCGCCACCGGATCCAGCACCGGGCCGATATCGTTCAGCACCAGCCGCTCGATCGGGCTGTGCTCGAACGATGCAAGGATCATGCCGATCAGGCCGCCCATCGAGGTGCCGAACCAGTGCACGCGCTCGTCGGCGTTGTTCGCCGTGACGCGCGCGACCAGGGTCACCATGTCCGCCACGTACTGTGGCACCGTGTAATACGCCGGGTCGCGCAGCCGTCCGGAGCGGCCACGCCCGACCACGTCCGGGCACACGACCCGGTAGCGGTCGCACAGGGCGCGCGCCAGCGCATCGAAATCGTCGGCCACGCGCGTGACGCCGTGCACGCACACCAGCACATGCGGGTTCGCCGGGTCGCCCCACTCCTTGTACGCCATGCGATGCAGGCCGGCCGGCGAGCTGCATTGCACGGATGACAGCCTTGGTTCGCTCATCTGGTAGTCCATTCTTGTTCTGCACGACGCACGGTGCACCTCGCACATTAGTCGGCCGCCAACATTTTAACCGGCGGAGCGATTAGAATTCTACCAAGTCTGGCCAGGATGACCCGACACAGCCCTCCATATGCCCAATTACACGAACGAGGAACCCATGAAATCCAGCTTATCAAGCGCCACCTTACTGAGCGGCAAAACCGCCCTGGTCACCGGCTCCACGTCGGGCATCGGCCTCGGCATTGCGCGCGCGCTGGCCGAACAGGGCGCCAACATCGTCTTCAACGGCTTCGGCGACGCACAGCAGATCGAAAAGCTGTACACCGACATCGGCCAGGAATTCGGCGTGCAGACCGCCTACCACAACGCCGACATGTCGAAGCCGGCCGAGATCGAGGCGATGATGGCCTTTGCCGGCGAAAAATTCGGCGGCGTCGACGTGCTGGTCAACAATGCCGGTATCCAGCACGTGGCCAACGTCGAGGATTTCCCGCCCGAGAAGTGGGATGCGATCATCGCCATCAACCTGTCCTCGGCCTTCCACACCACGCGCCTGGCCCTGCCCCACATGAAGCGCAAGAATTGGGGCCGCATCATCAACCTGGCCTCGGTGCACGGCCTGGTCGGCTCAGCCGCCAAGTCGGCCTACGTGGCGGCCAAGCACGGCCTGGTCGGCTTCACCAAGGTCACCGCGCTGGAAAACGCCCAGACCGGCGTGACCTGCAACGCGATCTGCCCGGGCTGGGTGCTGACGCCGCTGGTGCAAAAACAGGTCGACGACCGCGCGGCGCGCGAAGGCGTGTCGAACGAGCAGGCCAAGAAGGCGCTGCTGATGGAAAAGCAGCCGTCGGGCGAATTCGTCACGCCCGAAGAACTGGGGGCGCTGGCGGTCTTCTTCTGCTCGCCGGTGGCGGACCAGGTGCGCGGCGTGGCCTGGAACATGGATGGGGGCTGGGCGGCGCAGTAATGGACGACCCTATCCACGTCCCTGGCCTGCGCGAGGCCTGCGAAGAGCTGGCCCACGTGGTGCTGGCTTCCGGCCAGCCGCAGGTGTCACGCGACATCCTCGAAACGCTGGCGTCCCGGTTCGAGACGGAAGCCGCGGATTTCGCCGCGCTGGTGGCCGGCAACGGCCGCGACACGGCCCTGCTGACCCGCGCCGTCCACTATTTAATAGACGCGCATGCGCTGCCGCTGATGGGGACGGACATGGAATGGTTCCGGCAGGCGCTGAATTGCCTGGTCGAGCTGGCGGTGCCGGGTATCGCACTGTCGGCGAAGGGGGCGGCTTTCCTGGAGGATGTGGCGGTGGGGATCGAACAGTCGATGCAGGATCTGGAGTAACGAACTTGCAAACGTCGTCCCCGCGAAAGCGGGGATCCATGCTGAATAACAGAAGTCCTCATCTCGGAAACATCGCGCTGTCTCGGAAATACGAGCTTCGGAAGCTCAGCATGGGTCCCCGCCTGCGCGGGGACGACGAGTCAGTGGCTCAAGCCTGCGCAGCCATGCCACCCACGCGGCGGCGGCGCAGTGCCCCCGCAGCCACCAGGCCCACACCGATCAGCATCCAGCTGGCCGGTTCCGGCACGTCGCCGGTCGGCGGCGTCACCGGCGCCTGCACCGCCAGCGTGCCGTTCACGGCGGTCACGGCGATGTCGCCGTTGCCGTCAGGGCTGCTGTTCAGGAACAGCACGTCCGAGAAATTCAACCCCGAAATGCCGCTGCCGAGCGTCTGGAAGGTGAAGGTGGCCAGCGTGCCGCTGCCGCTGACGCCGGCATCGGGTCCCGTCACCCCGCCGTAGACATACGACAGCAACCCGGCGCTGGCGTCGCCCACGCCGAAGTAGGCGTCGTCCGGTCCGCCCAGGAATGCGCCGGCGCTGTAGCCGGTCAGCTGCAGCAGGCTCGCGTTGAAGCTCAGCGAGAAGTTATAGGCGTACAGGTCGGCGATGTCCGCGATGTTCACGGCGACGCTGACGGTCGAGCCGGGCGTGGCAGGCGCCGGGGTGACCACGGTCGTCAGGGTCGGCACGGCCCAGGCCTGGGCGCAGCCGGCAGCCAGCACGCTCGCTGCAAGGAATTTTTTCCAACTAGTCATCGTTGATTCTCCAGTAAATAAGCGGTTCACTTGCAGGTCGAGCCGGCCGGCAGGCGGGCATTGACATAGGCCAGGTCGCGTGCATCGACCAGACCGTCCTTGTTCACGTCGGCGCGGGCGTCATAGCCGGCCTGGCCGGGTTTCTTGCCGATCGATGCCTTGACGATGGCGAGGTCAGAGCAGCCGACCACGCCGTCGCCATCGGCGTCGCCCGGCACCGGCGTCACCACCACCGGCTGCTGGATCGCGAAGTTGGCATTCGACACGTCGAAGAACACGTTGCCGATGGCTTCGACCTTGATGCGTGCGCTGGAGGTCACGACCGTCGGCAGCGTGACGCTGGCGCTGCCGTTGTTCGGCACGCTTGCCGCCAGCACGGTCGGGAAGGTCAGGCCGCCGTCGGTGGACAGCGAGATCTTGACGTTGTCGACCGACACCGGGGCCACGTTGGTGTTGGCCACGCTCCAGGTGATGGTCTGGGTGCTGCCGCCATCCACGGTCACGCCGCTGCTGTTGAACGAGCTGACCAGGAATGGACCGGCGGCCGGGGCCAGGGTCAGGGTCGTGGTATCGCTGTTCACGCCGCCGCGGCCGTCACGCACCGTCATCTTGAAGTGCAGCGTGGCCGGGCTGGCGTTGGTGCCGGCAAAGCCGACGTAGGCCGCGGTCGGCAGGAACTCCGAGAAGCAGTCGATCTGGGCGGCGGTCGGCGTGGCCGAGGCGGTCGGGCAGGCGCCGGTTTCGGCGTTGGTGTTGTTGATCAGGATCTGCGCCATGTCCGGGAACACGCGGGTCGGGTTGCCGTCGACGTGGTTCTCGCCCGGCGAGTTGTACAGCAAGGTGTCGCTGCCGACGACGACGCCACGGGTGCCGAACTGGCGGAACAGCGGACCATTGGTCTTGGTGTTGCTGACCAGCGCAGTGCCGGTCGCGGCGCCGCGGTCGTTTTGCTCCCACAGATAAGTGAGCGGATCGCCGTCCGGGTCGGTGGCGCTGCCGGTCAGGGCGAACGGGGTGCGCACCGGGATGGTGTAGCCGGCCGGCACCGACACGACTGGCGCGCGGTTGGTGGTGGTCGACACGCTGCCGTTGCGGGTGGTCGGGCCGCCTGCGGTGATCTCGCCGACGTAGCCGGTCGCGCCGCCGGTCGGGTTGACCAGTTGCAGGCTGGCGACGTTGGTACTGGCCAGCGTGCCGCCGAAGCTGACGGTAAAGCCGGCGTCGGTGACGGTCGAGACGGTCACGGTGCCGCCGGCCGGCCAGCCCGGGATCGCCTGGATCGCCGCCGCGATGCCGGCCGCGGTGTAGTTGGTGCCGCGCACGATCGGTGCCGACACGCCGCCGTTGAAGCTCAACTGGAACTGCTGGCCATTGGTGGCGAAGTTGGTCAGCACGCCCATCTGGATTTCGCTCAGCAGGTTTTCGGCGCCCGAGGTGTAGGTCGTGATTTCGTCGAAGCTGCGCTGCGACCAGTACGGGTCGCTGTGCGGCTGCAGGTCGTCGGTGCCGCAGATGCCGGCATAGGCCATGATCGACGAGCCGCTGCCCGGCTCCACCGAGTTGGCGGCGCTGCGGTTGCCGCCGCTGCAGCTGCCGTTGACGCCGTTGAAGGTGTGGTTGCCGGAGAACTGGTGGCCCATCTCGTGCGCCACATAGTCGACGGCGTAGAAGTCGCCCACCGGGGTCGGGATGCCGGTGCAACCCTGTGCCTTGGCGTCGCGGCCAACCACGCCCAGCGAGGCGATACCGCCGCCGTTCAGGCCGAGGCCGATGTGGCCGATGTCGAAGTTGCTGGCGCCCGCCAGCAGGCCGGCTACCACGCGGTTTCGCGTCAGCAGGCTGCTGGAGCAGGTCGATGCCTGGCTGGTGGTGTAGCAGGCAGTAGCGCCGCAGGGACCGTTGGCGCCGGTCATGTCGGCGGCGGTGTTCAGGTTCAGCTTGTCGGTGGCGTCGATCAATACCAGGCGGATCGAGGTTTCTTCCTCGTAGATCTGGGTGACGCGGTTGATCAGCGTGACCTTGGCCGCGGTCACGTTGTTGACGCCGACGTAGTTCGCGTACGACGGGTCCGTGACCAGTGCCAGGCGATAGGTGCGCAGCTGGTCGCCGACCGCGCGCGCGCTGACGTCGGCATCGACCACCAGGAAGGAGGCTTCGGCGGCGGCGCCGTTGCTGGCGCTGACCGAGAAGGCACCCGAGCGGACGCCGGCCGGCAGCGTCACGCTGATGCTGCCGCTCTTGTCGGCGATGGCGCGCAGGGTCTGCAGCGGCACCTCGTCGCCTTCGGCGCGTACGGCCAGTTCGACGCTGGCGCCCGGCTTGAAGCCGGAACCGCTCACCTGCACGCTGTCGCCCTGGTTGTACAGGCTGCGCGACAGGGTCAGTGCCGATTCGTCCAGGCGGCCCTCGACCAGCGGCGCGCGCGGGTTGACCAGGTCAGCGCGGCTGTAGGCGGCGTAGACGCTGGTGTCGTCCTTGTAGTAAGGATCGACGTACCAGCCGCCGTTGGGCGAGCGCACCGAAGCATGCAGGCCCAGCGGGGTGATGTCCATGCGCAGCGTGGCGTTCGGGTCATCCAGGCCCTTGCCGCGGTAGGTCTTGATTTCCGGGTGCTTGGCGGCCAGGCCGGCTTCCATGATCGGCGATTCTTCCAGCACGAAGCGCTGGAAGCTGCCGTCGGGCGCTGGCAGCGAGATGGTCAGCGCACTGGCGACCGCGCGCGATTGCTCGTGCGGCGCAGACGCCGTCAGCGACTGCATGCCCGGCAGGTCGAGGGTGGTGGCATGGAAGCGGGACAACTGCAGTGCCGGCGCCTTGGCCGACGTCGTGCGTGCTGCGGAAGTTCCGGCCGACAGGCTCTGCCAGAACGGTGCGGCGCGCTGTCCCAGCACTGCTTGCGCCGTCGGTTTCGTCTGTGCCTGCGCAGCCGGTGCCGCAACCGTGAAGGCCAGGGCAACGCAGACTGCGATGGAACGCATGCTGGGAATACGGCGGGTGGCTTGTGGCCGGGTGCGCTGCAGGGTCGAACACTTCGTTTTCATGCGATGCCCTCTCTCTGGACTGATGGTTTCCGGTGTTGTTACGATGCTTTTTTCATTCTTTGATGAAAAGAAAACAATGACGCGCATCAATACTATTGCCGGATTTGTATTAACACAAGGAATTTTGAACGTTGTCGTAAAAACCTGAAAACATTGCTGAAGCGATCTTTTTTCTTGCGTGAAACTCAAAGTTGAGTTAGCAAAATTGTCACTAAAAGACAGCATGCCATGCCCGATGCGCTCGGCTATGATGTCGGCTTTACAATTGATTGAGACAAGAGGAACCCATGCGTATTTGGCGCCGATACCTTGCCTTCGCTACCCTGACGCTGCTGGCCTGCGGCGCCCATGCCCAGCAAGCCCGGCAGGCGGAACCTCAGCGCCCTGTCCTGCTCAGCGCCGACCGGGTCTGGACCGGCGACGGCGCGCCGCACGCCGGCTGGAGCGTATTGGTGGTCCAGGGCCGCATCGAGGGCGTCGGCCCCAGCGATTCCCTTGCCGTGCCGGCCGACGTTGAACGCATCAGCCTGCCGGGCAAGACCCTGATTCCGGGCCTGATCGAACTGCACTCGCACGTGCTGCTGCATCCCTATGACGAGACCACCTGGGACGACCAGGTGATCAAGGAGGCGCCCGCCTACCGCGTCGCCCTGGCCGTGCGCCACGCGGCCGACACCCTGCAGGCCGGTTTCACCACCCTGCGCGACCTCGGCACCGAAGGTGCCGGCTACGACGACGTCGGCATCAAGCGCGCGATCGACGAGGGGCAGGTGCCGGGTCCGCGCCTGCTGGTGGCCACGCGCGCCATCGTCGCCACCGCCAGCTACGGCCCGGCCGAACGCAGCTACCGCCCGGACATGGAGATCCCCTACGGCGCCCAGCAGGCGACCGGCATCGACGAGGGCGTGAAGGCGGTGCGCGAACAATCGGCCCACGGCGCCGACTGGATCAAGATCTACGCCGACTACCGCACCGGTATCGACGGCAGCACCCGCCCCACCTTCACGCTGGAAGAGATGAAGGCGATGGTGGCGGCGGCGCACATTACCGGGCGCAAGGTGGCGGCCCACGCCAGCAGCGACGACGCGATCCGCCTGGCCGTGCTGGCCGGCGTCGACACCATCGAGCACGGCTACGGCGCCAGCGAGGCGACTTTCAGACTGATGGTCGAGCGCAAGACCGCCTACGTGCCGACCCTGACCGCGCCGGAAGCCATCGGCGAGTATTTCCAGAAGCACGTGCGCGGCGGCACCCCGACCCCGGCGATGCAGCAGGCCGCGCGCGCGTTCCAGCTGGCCAGGAAACTGGGTGTCACGATCGGCAACGGCAGCGACGTCGGCGTCTTCACGCACGGCACCAACGCGCGCGAGCTGGAGTGGATGGTACGTTTGGGGATGAGCCCGACGGAAGCGCTGCGGGCGGCAACCACCGTCGCGGCCGGGATCCTGGGTAAGCCGGAACTGGGGGCCCTGAAGACTGGCGCGCTGGCCGACGTGGTGGCGGTGGACGGCGATCCGACCGCGGACATCGCGGCGCTGCGCAAGGTGGGGTTCGTGATGAAGGGTGGAATGGTCTACCGCCGGCCGTGATCATCGACCGGTAGCGGACGTTGTCGTGCGGCCATCGCGTGGCCGTCGCGGCGCCATCGCGTGGCCGTCGTGTGGCCATCGCGTGGCCGTCGTGTGTCCATCACGTTGCCGTCGTGTGGCTGCCCTGCCGCCGCCGGCACGTCGCCCCTGCGCAGGCAGGGGTCCAAGTTCCGCGTGCGCTCTCGAGCTGCGGGCGACTTGGGGCCCCTGCCTGCGCAGGTGCGACGATCAAGAGCACGGCCAGGCTCGCCCCTCTTATATTCACATACCGCAGAACAGTTATGAGCCGCAACATTGCGGGTTTCCACAATAGATCATGCAGATATTTTGCGTAATGATGACAGCACTATCATTTACGCATGACACCCGATCATGAAAAAACCCTTCTACAAAGTCCTCTATATCCAGGTGCTGTTCGCAATCGTGATCGGCGTGCTGCTTGGCATTTTCGACCCGGGTCTCGCTACCGCGATGAAACCGCTGGGCGACGGCTTCGTCAAGCTGATCAAGATGATCATCGCCCCGGTGATTTTCTGTACCGTGGTCGCCGGTATCGCCGGCATGCAGGACATGAAGAAGATCGGCCGTGTCGGCGGCAAGGCGCTGCTCTACTTCGAAGTCGTCTCGACCTTCGCGCTGGCCATCGGCCTGATCGTCGCCAACCTGGTGAAACCGGGCGCCGGCTTCAACGTCAACCCGGCCACCATCGACACCCACTCGATCGCCCAGTACACCGAGAAGACCAAGGCGCTGACCACCACCGACTTCCTGATGAACATCATCCCGGACACCTTCATCGGTGCTTTCGCCAAGGGTGACATCCTGCAAGTGCTCCTGATCGCGATCCTGTTCGGCTTCGCCCTGTCGATGATGGGTGAACGCGGCCGTCCGATCGCCCACGGCGTCGAAACGCTGTCGCACGCCATCTTCGGCGTGGTGAACATCATCATGAAAGCGGCCCCGATCGGTGCCTTCGGCGCGATGGCTTTCACCATCGGCAAATACGGCGTCAAGTCGCTGATCCCGCTGGCCTCGCTGGTCGGCTCGTTCTACCTGACCTGCGCGCTGTTCGTGTGCCTGATCCTGGGTACCATCGCCAAGTTCACCGGCTTCTCGATCTTCCGCTTCCTGGCCTACATCAAGGAAGAACTGCTGATCGTGCTGGGTACCAGCTCGTCGGAAAGCGCCCTGCCGGCCATCATGCGCAAGCTGGAAAAGCTGGGCTGCCCGAAATCGGTGGTGGGCCTGGTGGTCCCGACCGGCTACTCGTTCAACCTGGACGGCACCAACATCTACATGACGATGGCGGCCCTGTTCGTGGCCCAGGCCACCAATACCGAGCTGACCCTCACCCAGGAACTGACCATCCTGCTGGTGGCGATGCTGACCTCGAAGGGCGCATCGGGCATCACCGGCGCCGGCTTCATCACGCTGGCAGCAACCCTGGCCGTGGTGCCGACCATCCCGGTGGCCGGCATGACCCTGATCCTGGGCATCGACAAGTTCATGAGCGAGTGCCGCGCCCTGACCAACATCATCGGCAACGGTGTCGCGACCATCGTCGTGTCGAAGTGGGAAGGCGAACTGGACAAGGAACGCCTGACCGCGGAACTGAAGAATCCGGGCTCCGCCGACCTGAACCCGGACCTGCGTCCGGTGCGCGAAGTCGCCTGATCACGCTTCCTCGTTCCACCCTGACGACGCCGGGCTTGCCCGGCGTTTTTTTTCGTTCTTCGCCATGTTAAGCAAACAATCGAAAGCGGTGCGATCATATACGCCTCATCCAGAAAAGGAACCGCAACGATGACGACTTCCAGCTATCCCGACACCCGCCTCCTGATCGCCAACGAATGGAGCGACGCCAGCGGCGGCAAGACGATCCCGGTGCTGAACCCGGCCACCGGCCAGACCATCGGCACGGTTGCCCATGCCAGCATCGCCGACCTCGACCGCGCCCTGGCCGCGGCGCAGAAAGGTTTCGAAGCGTGGCGCGCCGTCCCGGCGGCCGAACGCGCCGCCATCATGCGCCGCGCCGCCAACCTGCTGCGCGAGCGCGCCGGCGACATCGCGCGCCTGCTGACCCAGGAACAGGGCAAGCCGCTGGCGGAAGCCAAGGGCGAGACCCTGGCGGGCGCCGAAATCATCGACTGGTTCGCGGCCGAGGGTATGCGCGTCTACGGTCGTATCGTGCCGTCGCGCAACCCGGCCGCCCAGCAACTGGTGCTGAAGGAACCGGTCGGCCCGGTTGCCGCCTTCACGCCATGGAACTTCCCGATCAACCAGGTGGTCCGCAAGCTGGGCGCCGCGCTGGCGACCGGCTGCTCGTTCCTGTGCAAGGCACCCGAGGAAACCCCGGCATCGCCGGCGGCGCTGTTCCAGTGCTTCGTCGACGCCGGCGTCCCGGCCGGCGTGGTCGGCCTGGTGTTCGGCGACCCGGCCGAGATCTCGGGCTACCTGATCCCCCACCCGGTCATCCGCAAGGTCACCTTCACCGGCTCGACCCCGGTCGGCAAGCAGCTGGCAGCGCTGGCCGGCGCCCACATGAAGCGCGTGACGATGGAACTGGGCGGCCATGCCCCGGTGATCATCGCCGAGGACGCGGACGTGCAACTGGCGGTCAAGGCCGCCGGCGCCGCCAAGTTCCGCAACGCCGGCCAGGTCTGCATCTCGCCGACCCGCTTCCTGGTCCACAACGGCATCAAGGAAGAATTCACGCGCGCGCTGGTGCAGCACGCCGAAGGCCTGAAGCTGGGCGACGGCCTGGCCGACGGTACCACGCTGGGCCCGCTGGCGAATGCACGCCGCATCACCGCGATGAGCAAGGTGGTCGAGGATGCACGCGCCAAGGGCGCCACCATCGCCACCGGCGGCGAGCGCGTCGGCGAGTCGGGCAACTTCTTCGCCCCTACCGTCATTGCCGATGCACCGCTGAATGCCAGCATTTTCAACGACGAGCCGTTCGGCCCGGTTGCCGGCATCCGCGGCTTCGACAGCCTGGAAGACGCGATCAGCGAAGCTAACCGCCTGCCCTACGGCCTGGCCGGCTATGCGTTCACGCGCTCGATCAAGAATGCCCAGCTGCTGATGCACCGCGTCGAAGTCGGCATGCTGTGGATTAACCAGCCGGCCACGCCGAGCGCCGAGCTGCCGTTCGGCGGCATCAAGGATTCGGGCTACGGTTCGGAAGGCGGTCCGGAGGCGCTGGAGTCGTACCTGAACACCAAGGCGGTGTCGATGGTCGGCGTGTAAGCCTGCAGCGCTCCCGACGTAAGACGTGAAAAGGTGGCCGTGCGGCATGCACGGCCACCTTTTTATTTAGTGCGGACAGGCAGCCGTCGGCGACACATCCGCCAGGGCGAGTGCTTGCGCTACAGTGCGTTGCTCTGGCCGGGCATGGCATCGCTGCCGGTGTCGGGGCCGCCGGGTCCGCGCACGGTGCCACCGCCACCGGCGCTATCGCTGTCGCGGGTATCGGTGCCAGTTTTCGCGCCGGGCGGAACCTGGGCACGGTCCTGCTTGCCGGTCGGGGCATCGCGTTCGTCGCGTGGTGCGTTTTCCTGATTGTCAGCCATGGTGCGCTCCTTCGAATGCGTGATCGATGAAGTGGCAGTCTAGCCATCGAGATCGCCACGCCAATAGGCGCACTTGCCAGTCCGATGTAGGATATTTCACAGGTTGCTTGCCGAAGTAGCATGGCACGGCCTTGCAGGGACAGGCGACTGCACCTTGTGCAAAATCCTGGGCCTGCCCTGTTATTTATCATTGAATTCCAGCATGATCCTGAGCATCGACACCTGTGCCGGCCATGCTGCCGAATCGCGATGAAAACCTTGATCTTCGTTGTCCTCAGCTTCCTTTGCGGCGCTTCCTGCCTCGCCGCCAGCTTCGATTGCAGCCATGCCGGTACGCCGATCGAACAACGCATTTGCACGGACCGCCAGTTATCCGCGCTGGATGAGGCATTGGCGACCAGTTACCAGCAAGCCCTTACCGCCGTGGCCGGCACCGACAGGAAAAAATTGGTAGCGGAGCAAAGGGCATGGATCACCTCGTCCCGCAGCCTGTGCGACGACGCGCTTTGCCTGCGCCACGCGTATGCCACCAGGATCGCGCTGCTGCGCGAATGCGGGCATGGCTACTGTAACGACAAGAGCGAAGACTACGTCGTCGACGGAGAAACGTACTTTCTCATGACCATGAGGAATGCCAACGAACGCAATTCTTCGTTCAATACCAGCCTGTCGCGCAGACAGCTTCCGCTCGTGGCGGCCTGCGAGAGCCTGGTCGATATTGCGGTCGGCACCGCGCATGGCAACAACAGCTTTGGTGGCCTGTGCAAACTCAACAGCGAGAAGGAGACCGGTTTTTTCATGGTCTGCAACGATGAGATGATCGGGCACTTTCAGCTGGCCAAGGCGTCGGGCGGCATCACCCGCCACCAACTGGCCGATTTCACGATCAAGCATTGTTTCGGCGGCTGATCATCGCTGATCGTGGCGATCGGGAAAGCAAACGACCCAGCCCGATCCGCCAAGCGGTGCTGGTGCCTCCTGCCGCTTTCCACCAGGCACCTTGCAGTCGTGCAGACACAAGCAACGATTTTTGTTACACTAAAATCATAACTATTCACGTTTGTACTGACATGGACGGCAGCCGTTCCACACACCGCTGCATGGAATACCTCTTCGCGTTCCTGGAATCGAGTAACGCACCCGTCGTCATCACCGATGCGCTGCAGCCCGATAACCCGATCGTGTTCGTCAACGCGGCATTCGAGCGCATCACCGGCTATGCGCGGGCCGAAGTCGCCGGCAGGAACTGCCGCTTCCTGCAGGGCAGCGACCGCGGCCAGTCCGGCCGGTCACACCTGGCCGAGGCCCTGGCGCACGGTCTCGCGGTCGAATGCGTGCTGCGGAACTACCGCAAG
>JAKOOD010000040.1 GCA_022701635.1 Burkholderiaceae bacterium
TTCAACATCGGCCTGGAAGGGACCGAGGACCTGATCGCCGATATCGAACAGGCCCTGGCCCGGCTGTAAGCCTTACACCGGCATCGGCTTGTTGTTGTTCAGGTCCATGAAGCCGCGGATGATGCGGTAAGCCATCCAGATCCAGGCCAGCCCCCAGATGCCCCATGCAAGCGGCAGGCCGATCAGGATCAGGCCAAGCGTGAAGAAGATCACGGTGGCGATCGCGAACCAGATCGCATACCACCAGAACGAGCGGATCATCCAGGTGTGGTGGCTGTAGACCATGGTCCCGGCGGTGTCCGGGCGCTTGACGTAGTTGACGATCAGCACCAGGATCGACAGCATCCCCGCCGAGAACAAGAAGGTGAGGGCGTGCGCGACGTAGAGGATGCGGGCGAACTGCTTGGCATCCTCGACGCCGCGTTCATAGACGATTTCCTGCGACATGGTGCTCTCCTGTAAATATGAAGTTGCCGGAATGATAACCCATCCGCGCGTCAGGCGGCGCGCGTTCGCGACTGCACCCATGCCGTGATACTCCCCGCATCCATCGCACCGGCCTGGCGCGCGATCTCGCGGCCACCCTGGAACAGCGCCAGCGTCGGGATGCTGCGGATGCCGAAGCGCGCGGCCAGGTCCTGCGACGCCTCGGTGTCGACCTTCAGCAGGCGCACCTGCGGCTCCAGCCGGCCGGCGGCCTGCTGGTAGGCCGGCGCCATCATCTTGCACGGCCCGCACCATGCGGCCCAGAAATCGACCAGTACCGGGATGTCGTTGCGGCCCACGTGTTTCTCGAAACGCGCGCTGCCGACGTCGAGCGGCGCACCGGTGAACAGTGCCTTGCTGCACTTGCCGCAGACCGGCTGGTCGGCCAGGCGTTCGCCGGCGACGCGGTTGACGGCGTCGCAATGCGGGCAAACGATGTGAAACGGATCGGCCATGTTTTATCCTCCATAGTCATGATGCATCGATTCTAAGCCTTGCGGGTGGCCGGCGTGCGCCGTCGGCTGGACCTTTCGTCATAGAATCGGCTCCCGGGCGCTTGCCTTCAAGATAAGAGCAGATGAGCGATTTGCAACCCACCCCTGCCGGCGCGCGCCTGATCGGTTGCGCGGGCTGGAGCATCCACAAGGACGCGGCGGCCGCCTTTCCGGAAGAAGGCAGCCACCTCGAACGCTATGCACGGGTGTTTCCCGCCGTCGAGATCAATTCCTCGTTCTATCGTCCGCACAAGCCGGAGACCTATGCGCGCTGGGCCGACAGCGTGCCGGACGCGTTCCGCTTTTCGGTCAAGCTGCCGAAGTCGATCACCCACGAGGCGCGCCTGCGCGACGCCGATGAATCGCTGGACCGCTTCGCCCAGGAAACCGGAGCGCTCGGTTACAAGCTCGGCTGCGTGCTGGTGCAGCTGCCGCCGCGCGGCGTGTTCGACGATGCCGCCGCCGCCGACTTCCTGCCGCGCCTGCGCATGCGCTTCGGCTGCATGCTGGCGCTGGAGGCGCGCCACCCGACCTGGTTCGGCGACGTCGCGACCGCACTGCTGGAACAGCACGCGGTCACGCGCGTGATGGCGGATCCGCCGGCCGGCCAGCCCGGCCCGCACGTGCCGACCACGCTGGCCACCTACATCCGCCTGCACGGCACGCCGAAGATCTATTACTCGAGCTATCCGCCCGAGTTCCTGGCGCGGGTCGAGCGCCAGATCGAGAAACGGCGCGCCGGCGGCGGCGACATCTGGTGCATCTTCGACAATACGGCCGCATTCGCCGCGGTGCCGAATGCGCTCGAGGTGCTGCGCGGCGCTACCGGCAGCGGCGCGGCCGCCGCCTGACCCTGGTCCGGCTTCCGTCCGAGGCGCCGCCATGGTCCATGCCACCTTCCGCTTCTACGACGGTTTGAACGATTTCCTGGCACGCGCGCGGCGCGGTGTGGACGCCACCGTGCCGTGCGCGCGCGACGCCACCACCAAGCACATGATCGAAGCGCTGGGCGTGCCGCACACCGAGGTCGAGCTGATCCTGGTGAATGGCGCATCGAGCGGACTGGCGCACATTCTGGAAGAGGGTGACCGCGTCGCCGTGTATCCGCGCTTCGCCCTGCTCGACGTGGCGCCGCTGGCGCGCCTGCCGCAGCAACCGGCCGGGCGCTTGCGCTTCGTCGCCGACGCCCATCTCGGCGGTCTCGCGCGCCTGTTGAGAATGGCAGGGTTCGACACCATCTACCGCAATACGATGGTTGACGGCGAGATCGAAGCGCTGGCCGTCATCGAGACTCGCATCGTGCTGACGCGCGACCGCGAACTGCTGAAGCGCCGCGGTGTCGAGTTCGGCTGCTACGTGCGTGCCCTGCATGCACAAGAGCAATTGCACGAAGTAGTCGACCGGTATCGCCTGGCAGAGCGTGCGCGGCCGTTCACGCTGTGCCTTCATTGCAACGCGCCCTTGCGCACGGTCGCCAAGGCCGAGGTGCTGGACCGGCTGCCGCCCGCGGTACGCGCGTCGCAAGAAGGTTTCACCATGTGCGACGGCTGTGGCCGGGTGTTCTGGAAAGGCTCGCACTGGAAGCGCATGGCCGCCATGCTGGACGCGGCCATGGATGACGATCAAGCGCCCGCGCCGGAGGAGGACAACTGATGTACACTCGATGCTCGGCCGGCGCCCGGCGCGATGCGCACCGTTCTTGAGAGCGTGATTCCATGTTGCAACAAGCAAACATACCGATTCTCCGCACCGAATGCCCGCCCGGCGCCTGCGTCTGCGGCCGCGAGATCCTGCTCGCCGAACCCGGCGCCGACCTGCGTCCGCTGCGCCTGACGCGGATGGAAGAGGACCGCCTGCTCGAGCGCATCGACCGCGTCACCAGCTATGAGGAACTCAGGACGCTGCAGGCCCGTGTCCGTGCCAACCTCGGCGTCGAACTCAGGATCGTGCCGGGTCCGAACGAGGTGCGCACGCTGCGCGGCATCCTGATCGTGCTCGAAGACCGTCCTGGCCTGTGCAAGAAGGTGCGCCAGTCGGTGCCGGCGGCGGTGCGCAAGGTGCTCGACCGCCATCCCGAGATCACCTACGCGATCCTCGACGCGCACGACCTGTTCGGCCTCGAAGGCCAGTGACGACGCGGCCTGCAAGACGGCGTCCGGCCGGGAATCGGCCTAGAATGCGAGCAGGACCAGCACACGGGAGGACCCGATGGCGACTCGATACGATGGCGTGGCGGCACGCCTGACGCAACCGCTGGCGGCACTTGCGGCAGCCGCCGCCCTGTCCGGCTGCGCGGTGTATGCGCCGCCGTACGCCTACGACGCCGCCCCGGTGGTCGCGCCCTACGGGCCCGCGGTGGTGGCGCCCTACGATTCCTATTACGCTCCGTACAGCTACGGCTATCCCTATGCCTACGGCCGTCCGGGCTGGGTGGGGCCGCCGGTGGCGCTCAACTTCGGCTATTACCACGGCAGCCGCCACGGCGGTTATCGTGGTCCCGGCTTGCACGGTGGAGCGGGCTGGCACGGCCAGCCGGGCTATCGCGGGCCCGGCCGCGGCGGACCGGGTTGGGGTGGCCCGCGCGGCGGCTATCGGGGCGGCCTGGGCGGCGGCTATGGCGCCGCGCGAAGTGGCGGCGGCCGCGGCCACTGTTGAGGGTACCGGCTGTCGATACGGCGCGACACGGCGCCGGGAAGGGGGCCGTTGCTGCGCGGCTGCGCTACATCCGCGTTTCCGATTCCGCCACGCTGACGCATGACCCCGCACGACCCCGCCGCGCCGGCCTTGCCCGCCTTCCAATCCGATCCCGACGATGACGTGCTTCTGCAGCAGGTGCAGGCGCTGCTGCGCGCGCGCACCGGCGACGACGTCAGCAAGTACAAGCCGGCGGACGCCGGCCCGGCGCTCATGGGCAATCGCGTGCCATCGAGGCCCGCAGATGGGCGCGCTCCTCGTCGGTCAGCAGGTGGCGGCCGTCGCCGCGCCCGCCACGATGACGGCGTGACCCCAATCCGCCGGCACCGCGCCAGCCGCCGAACAGCAGCCAGCTCAGCGCCATCAGCCCGACGGCTTGCCAGAAGCCGATAACGGGCAGGCCGAACAGCCCCGGCATCAGCCAGTTCCACAGTTGCCAGATGGCCGAGCCGAAGCCGGCAATGGCGATCAGGGCCCAGACCAGGACCAGTACGATCAGTTTGCTACCGCGATGTTTCATGTCGACTCCCTCGATAAAAGTTGATGCTCATGCCCGGTCGCACTTCAACTGCCCGCCAACGCATCGTGGATGGCCTGCAGGCGTGCGCGCAGTGCCTTGACGGCATAGTGCTTCCTGGACAGCAAGGTGTTGACGCTCTCGCCGCTGGCCTGTGCCATTGCCTTGAACGAGACGCCTTCGATTTCGTGGGCGATGAAGACGGCGCGCTGGTCCTCGGGCAGCGTCCGCAGCGCCTCTTCGAGGGCCGCGACCAGGTGCTTACGGACGTAAGCCTGTTCCGGTCCGCCGTCCGGATCCGGCAGCAGGTCCTCCAGCCATCCGGCCTCGTCATCGTCCGCCACGGTGTCGATGGTGGCGCCGGCCGCGCCCGCGCGCTGGCCGCGCCGGCGGTACCCATCGGTCACGCGGTTGCGGATCACGGTGAACAGCCAGGCGCCGGCATTGCGCATCGGTTCGATCAGGCGCGAAGCGAGCACGAATTCATAAAATGCATCCTGCAGGATGTCTTCGATGTCCTGCGGATCGGGTATCTGGCGGCGCAGCCACGCCCGCAGCCGCGGTTGCTCGCGCCGGATGGTGGCGGCGACGGCGGCGTTACGCGCTGCATCGTCCGCCGCATCCGTGTTTGGCGGGCATCCCTCTGCGTCAAGTTGTCGGCTCGTGTCCATACCTGTATAGACGCGCGGGCAGGGGGAATATTGTGCTCAGGCGTGGATCGTTGACGCGCACAGCGCATCGAATTCGATGATGTTGGCACCGACCGCCTGTGCAAACACTTGATCATGGGTCGACATCAGCACCACGGCATGCCGGCTTTTGTCCGCGATCAGGTCGATCAGCACCGCACGCGCATCCACGTCCAGCCCGTTCGACGGCTCGTCGAACAACAGCACCGCCGGCGTGCCGATCCAGGCCGCGGCCAGCATCAGCTTCTTTTGTGTGCCGAGCGACATGGCGCCGCAGCGCGTGCCCAGATGCCGCGCCAGGCCGAAGCGTTCGACGATGCCGAGCACCTCGGGCGACACGCTGCAGCGCTTGGCCCAGGCCACGAAGTCCAGCAACTCGCGCCCGGTCATGAAAGGGTAGGCCGGGCATTCGTCGGGTGCATAGGCGAGCCGCGCCTTGGCCGCGCCGGACGCCGCATCCATTGCCATGCCGTCGACCCAGATACTGCCGCCATCCGGCTCGGTGATGCCGGCCAGCACCCGCAGCAGTGTCGACTTGCCGATGCCGTTCGGGCCGCGCAGGGCCCAGGCGCCGCAGGCGAAATCGTGGCGCAGGTCATGCAGGACTTGCCTGCCGCCGTAGGACTTCGATAGGTGTTCGAAACGCAGCACGCAGTCCTCTCTAAAATAAACAAGCGATGGTGGCCGCCATCCAGCCGCCGGCCACGATGACGCTGAGGACGACGGCATGGCGTTCGCTGGCCAGTTGCGGTGCCCGCAGCACGCAGAGCAGGGCGGCGTACGACAGCAGTCCGGCCGCCGCCCGCGCAGGTCCCGCGCCTTCGTAGCACGCCAGCATCGCGGGCGCCGCAAGGAAGGGCAGCGCGAAACCCGACACGGCAGCCAGGTCGAAGCGGCGCCACCAGTCCGGCGCGAGGGGCAGCGCACCGGTATAGGCGACGCTGGCCCGGTGCGCCATCCGCAGTCCACGGAACAGGCCGCTCAGGTGGAGCGCGATACAGCCTTGGGCGAACCATGCAGCGGCAAGGGCGCGGGCGTCGTGCTCGAACACGGTGGCCAGGCCGAGCGCACCCGCGAACAGCGCCGCGGCGCCGAGCGCCTTGGCCAGCGCTTCGTCGCGCCGTTCGCGCAGCAGGATCGAGAACGAGACCTGTAGCGGCGCCGTGTGGCGGCCGGCCATGGCATGCAGCAGGCCGGGCCAGGCCGGTGCGCGCAGGCGCAGGCGGGCCAGCGCACGCGGCTGCGGCCAGGGGGCCCGGCGCAGCGCCAGCGCCGCGCCGACGCACGCCACCAGGTTCGCCACCGCCGCAAGGCGGGTGCCGAAGGCGGCCGACAGCAGCGCGCAGGTGGCGACCAGGCCGGCGGCGGCCAGCGGACGCCGTTCCAGCACGCCCACCTGGGCGGCCAGCGCCAGCGGCACCAGCGCGGCCAGCAGCAGCAGGTGTGCCGCCGCGCCGCCACGCGCGGCGTCCGACGCCAGGGCGCCGGCCACCATCAGCAGCAGCGGGCTGTCGGCCAGCACCAGCACGGCGAGGTCGGCGCGGCGGCGCTGGCGCGCGTCCAGTGGCAGGGAAGCGGCGAAGGCCATGAAGGCGCCGCCCTTGATCTGCCTGCGCTGCATATGCGCCCACAGCGCGGCCAGGGCCAGCAGCAGGAGCAGATAGCTGAAACGCCAGCCCGGTCCGTGTCCCGGCGACACGGCCAGCAGAATGGGCCGGGCAAAGGTATCGGCGTTGGCGAAGACCGAGGCGTTGGCGGAAGCGAGAACGCCGAGCAGCAGCACCAGCGCCTGCCAGCGCCGCAGCAGCAGGCGCGCCGTGCTTACGGCGTACCAGCGCAGGCGGTAGTGGAGCAACGGGGTGGCGATTGGCGGTCTCCGACAAGGGTTGTCGAAGTATTATGGAGCACGTCCTACGCCGTCGGCAATATATGCATGCCACTGCGGTGAGCCGCCAAGCTCGCGCCGCAATGACAATATCCGCTACAAACAGGCGGAAGTCGCATTTACGCTCGAGGACGCGGTGCCTGAATGCGCAGCGAAACATGCGGTTTTCGCTTCTGCGGCCGAGACGACGCGATTTCTACCCGAGGCCTTGGCGGCATACAGCGCACGGTCGGCGCGGCTGACGGTCGAGGAAAAGCCTTCCCCATTGCAGAACGCTGCGATGCCGATCGACACCGTGACCCCCTCCGGACCGCCGGCATCGGCAAAACGCAAGTCGGCCACCCGTTGACGAATCCTCTCGGCCAACGCTTCGGGGCGAAAACCGTCGCTACCCGTGAGGAGGAGGATGAATTCCTCGCCGCCGTAGCGCCCGAAACAGTCTTCGCCGCGCACCTCGGCCTGGATCGACGTTGCAACCGTCTGCAGGACAATGTCGCCGACCGCATGGCCGAAAGTGTCATTGATCTGCTTGAACCGGTCGAGGTCGATCAGGCAGATATGGAAGGGGCCGGCGCCGGTTACCGCACGCCGTTCCGCATGTTCCATGCGCTCCGAGATGTGACGCCGGTTGAAGATGCCGGTAAGGGGATCGCGGATGGCGAGTTCGCGGATGACGTCGTTCGCCTCCTGCAGGCGCAACAAGGCATGCTTTCTCGATGCCTCCACGATGAAAACGAAGGCGGTCACACTCACGCCCAGCACGACAAGGCTGAAGGTGTACAGGAAACTCATGTCGGCAGAAAGATAGCCTGCCATGCCCGCACCGCTGCCGTACAACCCGTGCATCAAGAAGAAGCCGGCAGTCGATATCGCCAGCCAACACAATCCTGAGATGACGCTCCCGAGCAGCATGGCGACGATCGGCAGGGCGACGAACCAGATGCTGCCGGGGGACGTGATGCTCGCCAAAAAGATGGATTCGAACAGCTTGAATGCGAACAAGCTGGCAAGAAAACTCTCACGCGCGATCGGCAGGCTGCGTGTTTTCTTGTAAATCCAGGGTGAAGCCATCATCACAGTGCCGGCCAGGGTCAGCGATACGGCAAGCTGCCAGATGCTAAAAGTGGCGAATTCCACCACAAAAGCGAGGACGACTGGCGCAGCCAGCAGCGACAGGTTGAGCAGCCGCGCAACGTCGTGCGCTTGTTCGGAGAGTGGATCGATGCCAGGCAGGCTCACCCGTGCAAGCAGTGTCGAATATTTACCGCGAACGTATTCAGCCAGGCGATCCATACTTGTTAGCGAAACCCGAAATGAGAACAAACTATTATAATGTGTTACCGCTAAGAAATATTGAATTGCTCAATTTTTATGCCCGATGTGGTTTTTCTGTATTTACATGGCCTGTCATGGAAGGCCACTGCTCCGCGCGGAAGCCGCCTCTACAGGCAGCTCGACAGCGGCAGCATTGGCGCTGCCGCCCGACTACATGGTTAGCGCGCTGCCGTCCCTTGCTGTCCGCTGCGGGAGGCGGCCCGGCTCGCCGCGAGGAGCCCGCCGCCGATCAGCGCAATGCCGAGCAACTTGCCCATCGACGCCGAGGGCAGCAGGCGCATGGCGGCGGTCGCCCAGGGCGCCGGGCGCTCGCGCTGCGGATCCGAATCGCGGCGCTTCAGGG
>JAKOOD010000042.1 GCA_022701635.1 Burkholderiaceae bacterium
CCGAACGCTCCCCGATTTCGCTGGCGCCGATCGAACGTGTGCGGTCGACCTCCGCTACCCAGCGCCGTATCGAGAACATGCAGAAGCTGATTGGCGAGCTGCAAACCCATGAAATGCTGGCCGACGAGATCGCCTGGTTCCTGAAGTTCTCGCCATCGGGCGCCCGTAAGTACATCCGCGACCTGCGCGAAGCCGGCGTGATCGAACTGGCCCGCTATATCGAAGGCACCGCCACCTACCTCGGCAAGGCCGTGTACCGCATCTCGCCGGATCCGGACCGCGTCAAGACCTTCCTGGGGGCGATCTGCCAGCCGAAACGCGAAGGCGCGTCGCCGCGCAAGGAACGTCCAGGCCTGCGCGAGCAGAGCATGGCCGGCACCGGCCGCCACTTCCACATCCTGGCTGACGATACCCATTACGCAATTCGCGTGAACCGCAGCCCGGTTGCCCGTGATCCGCTGGTCGCCGCACTGTTCGGCCCGGCCCCGGGCCAGACCATCGCCAAATAAGCTTGTCTGGCAGGAGCGCAGGCCGCTCCTGAACGCAGTTCTCCCATAAGCGCCATCCTGCTTCGTGCAGGGTGGCGTTTTTTTCATTGAAAACCTGGCAACGGCACGCATATGCAGGCGAATGCGGCATCTTGTCCGCCCATCCAGGAGAGAAAATGTTACCGACTGCCGCCTCATTGCAAGGAAAACCTGTTCCACAAGTCACGTTCAAGACGCGTAGCGGCGGCAAGGCGCGCGATATCAGTAGCGACGAGCTGTTCAAGGGCAAGACAGTGGTGGTGTTCTCCCTGCCGGGCGCCTATACGCCGACCTGTTCCTCGGCCCACCTGCCGCGCTATAACGAACTGGCGCCAGCCCTGCGCCGCCATGGCATCGACGATATCATCTGCGTCTCGGTCAACGATGCCTTCGTGATGGACGAGTGGCGGCGTGGGCAGGAAGCGGAACACGTCACCATGATCCCCGATGGCAATGGCGAATTCACCGCCGGCATGGGCATGCTGGTCGACAAGCGCGTGCTCGGCCTGGGCCAGCGCTCCTGGCGTTATTCGATGCTGGTGCGCGACGGCATCGTCGACACCGTCTTCATCGAGGCCCAGGACGAAAACGATCCGGAAGCCGATCCGTTCGAGGTATCCGACGCCGACACCATGCTGCGCCACATCGCGCCCGATGCCAATGCGCCGGAACCGGTAGTGATGTTTTCCAAGCCGGGTTGCCCGTTCTGCGCGCGCGCCAAGGCGGTGCTGAAGGCGCGCGGCATCGAGTTCACCGACATCTCCCAGGACAGCAAGATCACGACCAGCGTGCTGCGCGCCGTGTCCGGCGGCACCACCTGGCCCCAGGTATTCGAGGGCGGGCGCCTGATCGGCGGTGCCGAGGAGGTGGCCGCCTATTTCGGGCCGGTGCCGGTGGTGCAGCCCGAGGCCGGGGCTGCGGCCAGCGCCGGCGGCGGGGCATGATGGAAGACGCACTGGTTCCCACGCTGCTGGCCCTGGCACTGCTGGGGGCCTGGCTGACGCCGCGCTGGCGCCTGCGGCGGGCGCTGGCGCGTCCGCTTGCGCCGGCCCAGCTCGCCATCATCGAGCGCAACGTGGCCCAATACCGCGGCATGCCTGCAGCCCGCCGCAGCGAGCTGCAGGACCTGGTCAAGCGTTTCCTGCACCACAAGACCTTCGTCGGCTGCGCCGGACTCGAGGTCACCGAAGAGATGCGGGTGACGATCGCGGCCCAGGCCTGCCTGCTGCTGCTGGGGCGGCCCGGCAAGGTGTATCCCGGCCTGCACTCGGTGCTGGTGTATCCGGGCGCCTTCCTGGTGCCGCGCAACGAAGTCGATGCCGCCGGCGTGGTCACCGAGACGCGCCAGGACTTGCTGGGCGAATCCTGGGGCGACGGCCGCGTGATCCTGTCGTGGGAACACGTGTGCCGCGCCGACCACGAGGCCGAGGGCACGCATAACGTGGTACTGCACGAATTTGCGCACCAGCTCGACAGCGAGTCGGGCAGCACCAACGGCGCGCCTTTCCTGGGCAGCGCCGAACGCTACCGCAGCTGGTCGGAAACGCTCGGGCGCGACTTCGCGCTGCTGCGGCGCGACACCGCCTGGGGCTACCGCGACGTGCTCGATCCGTATGGCGCGACCAACCCGGCCGAATTCTTTGCCGTGGCGACCGAAACCTTTTTCGAGTTGCCGCACGCGCTGGCGACACGCCATCCCGAACTGTATGCCGAGTTCCAGGCCTACTTCCGGGTCGACCCGCGCGAGTGGCTGGCGGCGCCACCGCGGTCCGAACCCGAGCCCTGGGGCGCGGTCTATGGACAATGGCAATAGCAGCGGCGTGACCAAAAGTGCGCCGCCGTGGCGACACGGGCTGCGTGCGTTCGCGTACAGAACGGTCGAGCTGGCACGCGCATGCTGGACGTGTCCGCGCGCCGACTGTGGCGTGCATCACCGTCGACGGAGGAACCATGTCCACTATCATCGCAGGTCATTTCCAGCTCCAGGATGAGGTCGACAGCGCGCGCCGTGCGCTGGTCGATGCCGGTTTCGCCAGCGAGCGCATCAGCGGTTTCTACCTGAGCCAGCCCGGCCAGCACGACATGACGCCGATCGGCGGCGACCACCTGCATTCGCCGGGCGCCAAGGAATCGCCCGAAGGCGTGGTGCAGGGCGCCAGCGCCGGCGCCGCCGTGGGCGCGGTGGCCGGTGCCGCCACGGCCCCGATCACCGGTCCGCTCGGCGCCGTGGTCGGTGGCCTGGTCGGCGCCCACGTCGGCTCCCTGTTCAGCTTTTCGAAGATGAAGGATGCCGGCGAAAAAGAAGAAGGCGGCCGCGCGCCGGTCGAGAACCGTCCGGCCGGGATGCTGGTCGCGGTGGCCTTCGACGATGCAGGGCGCGAACAGGAGGTGGTCGCGCTGCTGCGGCGCCTGGGCGCCCATCACATCGAGCGCGCGCAGGGGAATATCGTGGATGGCGACTGGGCCGATTTCGATCCGTCCAGCGTCCCGGATATCATCCGCTGAGCATCGCCGCCGATCCCGTCTGGATTCGCTGAATCAATTTATTTTGCTACTTGCGCATGCCATGGCTGGCAAGCGGGCTTATCCTATTGTCGGTTTGATCCTGATCAAAGCCTGGTGCTGACGCCGTCCTAGACTCGTCGTTTCATGCCGCGCATCCAGCGCGGCTGACACGACAAGACAGGAGACG
Organism: Burkholderiaceae bacterium; assembly: GCA_022701635.1. Taxonomy (GTDB): domain Bacteria; phylum Pseudomonadota; class Gammaproteobacteria; order Burkholderiales; family Burkholderiaceae_D; genus Telluria; species Telluria phyllosphaerae. The sequence goes on from JAKOOD010000042.1 coordinate 3,220, forward strand.
AGCATGGACGATCGGTTGGCGCTGGTGACGGGAGGGATGGGCGGATTGGGCACGGCGATCTGTCGGCGGCTGCATGCGGATGGCTTCCGCGTCGCTACGACTTTTTCGCCCGGCAATACGACGCCGGACGCCTGGTTGTCGGCCCAGCGCGACGACGGCTACCGTTTTGCCGCCTACAAGGTCGACGTCGGCGATTACGTTGATTGCGAATGGATGGTGCAGAAGCTGCTGGCCGAGTTCGGGCGCCTGGACGTGCTGGTGAATAACGCCGGCATCACGCGCGACCGCAGCCTGCGCAAGATGGACCACGAGGATTGGCAGGCCGTGCTGCGCGCCAACCTCGACAGCGTGTTCAACATGAGCAAGCAAGCGATCGAACCGATGATGGCGCAGCGCTGGGGCCGCATCGTGAACATTTCGTCGGTCAATGGCCAGCAGGGCGCTTTCGGCCAATGCAATTACTCCGCGGCCAAGGCTGCGATGCACGGTTTCACCAAGGCGCTGG
>JAKOOD010000120.1 GCA_022701635.1 Burkholderiaceae bacterium
GTGATCGGGCGCCAGGTCGACCACATGGCGCGCCTGCTCGACGACCTGCTCGATGCCGCGCGCATCAGCAGCGGCAAGATCACGCTGTCGGTCCAGCCGCTGCCGCTGGCGGAGCTGCTGCAGCACGCGGTCGAGACGATCCAGCCGCGCATCCAGGAACGGCGCCAGCAACTGCAGCTGACCCTGGCGCCGGGCGCCGACGCCGCCGTGGTGGACGGCGACCGGGTGCGCCTGACCCAGGTGTTCACCAACCTGATCGGCAACGCCTCCAAGTACACCGGCGACGGCGGCACCCTGCGGGTGACGGCATCGCTGGACGCCGGGCAGATGCTGGTGGTGGTGGAAGACGACGGCATCGGCATGGCGCCCGAGGTGATTCCGCACATCTTCGACCTGTTCACCCAGGGGCCGCGTTCGCTGGCGCGCTCCGAGGGCGGCCTCGGCGTCGGCCTGAACGTGGTGCGCAACCTGCTCGCCATGCACGGCGCGTCGGTGCGCGCCGACAGCGCCGGCCTGGGGCAGGGCAGCCGCTTCACGGTGCGCCTGCCGCGTTCCAGCGGCACGGTCGGCGCCCAGCCCCCGGCGCAGGCCGCGGCACGCCGCACTGCGCTGGATATCCTGCTGATCGAGGACAATGTCGACGCCTGCGACATGCTGGCCGGCTTCCTGGCGTCCGAAGGCCACCAGGTGCGCTGCGCCTACGACGGTCATGCCGGCCTGGCGGCGGCACTGGACGGCCGCTGGGACGTGATCATCTGCGACGTCGGACTGCCCGGCATGGACGGGCTGGACCTGATGCGTGCGGTGCGGGCGGCGGAGGGCGGGATGCATCCGTTTGCGGTGGCCCTGTCCGGGTATGGGCAGGACGACGACCGCACGCGCGGGCTGGCGGCGGGGTTTGATCGTTACCTGGTGAAGCCGGTGGCGGCGGCTAGTTTGCGGGATGTGATCGCCGAGCTGGCCTAATTCTTTTGGCGTAGGGGTCAGAGCCCGGTGTTGCTGTTCAGGGGCTCTGACCCCGGTGTTCAGCCGCGTAGTCTGCAGCCGGCACGGACGTCGAACCGGGGTCAGAGCCCAACCGCGTGAACCGGGCTCTGACCCCTAGAGCAGCTTTGCCAGCCGTTCCACCGCCTGCTCGATCCGCTCATATTTGGCGGCATACGAAAACCGCACATGCCGCTTGGGCGCCGCGAAGCCGAAATCGTCGCCGGGCACGATCGCCACTTCGGCCTCCTTCAGCACCGCCATCCCGAACGCCGTGCTGTCGCCGGCATCCGGGTGCGTCAATCCACTGATATCCGCGTAGACATAAAAGGCACCATCCGGCAGCACCGGCACCTGGAAGCCGAGGCCGCGCAGTGCCGGCACCAGGAAGTCGCGGCGGCGCTGGAATTCCAGGCGGCGGCCCTCGAAGATGGCGATCGCTTCCGGCGTGAAGCAGGCCAGCGCCGCGTGCTGGGCGATGGTCGGGGCGCAGATGAACAGGTTCTGGGCCAGCTTCTCGACGGTCGGCACCAGCGCTTCCGGCACCACCAGCCAGCCGAGACGCCAGCCGGTCATGCTGAAATACTTGGAGAAGCTGTTGACGGTGATGATGTCATCGCCGAAGGCGAGGGCGCTGGTCGGGCGCTCGCCATAGGAGAGGCCCTGGTAGATCTCGTCGACGATGGCGAAGCCGCCGCGGGCGCGCACGCCGGCCAGCAGCGCTTCGGATTGCGCCGCCGTCATCGCGGTGCCGGTCGGGTTCGAGGGCGAGGCGACGATCACGCCGCGCGTGCGCTCGTTCCAGTGACGCGCGAGGTGGTCCGCGGTGAGCTGGTAGCGCGACTCGGGACCGGAGGGCACCAGCACCGGCTTGCCGCCGAAGCTGGTGACGAAATGGCGGTTGCAGGGGTAGCACGGGTCCGGCATCAAAACCTCGTCGCCGTCGTCGACCAGCGCGGCGCAGGCCAGCAGCAGGCCGGCCGAGGCGCCGGCGGTGATCACGATGCGGCGCGGATCGACGTCCTGGCCCCAATGGCCGGCGTACCAGCCGGAAATCGCTGCGCGCAGCGCCGGCAGGCCGAGCGACTCGGTGTACTGGGTGCTGCCGGCCTGGATCGCCGCCATCGCCGCGCTGGCGACCACGTCGGGGGCGGTGAAATCGGGCTCGCCGACGCTCATGCTGATGACGTCGCGGCCGGCGCGCGTCATCGCCGCGGCGGCCTTGACCATTTCCATCACGCGGAAGGGTTCGATGGCGTCGACGCGGCCGGCGACCTGCAGGGCGCGCGCGAGTTGGTTACCTGGATCGTTGGAAGGCATGCTGTTCGGGTGGCGGTGGGGCAAATGGCGCCATCTTAGCTCATACCGGCGCCAGCTGCTTGTCCACCAGCATGGCGGCGGCCCCCTGCGCCGGCAGCGGTCGGCTGATGTAATAGCCCTGGATCTCGTCGCAATCGTATTTCTCCAGCTCGCGGATCTGCTCGACGTTTTCCACCCCCTCGGCCACCACCTTCAGGTTCAGGCTGTGCGCCAGCCGGATCACGGCCTTGGTGATCAGGGCGTCGTCGCTGTCGTGCGGCAGGTCGCGCACGAAGGTGCGGTCGATCTTCAGCGCGTCCAGCGGGAAGCGTTTCAGGTAGGCCAGGCTCGAATAGCCGGTGCCGAAATCGTCGACCGACAGGCGCATGCCGAGCGCCTTGATGCGCGACAGGGTCTCGACCGCCGCCTCCGGATTCGTCATCAGCATCGATTCGGTCAGCTCGAATTCGAGCAGCGCCGGCTCGACCCCGGCGCCGACCACGATGCGTTCGATGGCGCCGGCCAGGTCGTCCTGCTGCAGCTGGCGCGCCGACAGGTTGATCGCCACCGGCGCCAGCGGCAGGCCGTCGGCTTGCCAGGCCTTGAGCTGGCGGCAGACTTCGCCGATCACCCATTCGCCGACCGGCAGGATCAGGCCCGTGTCTTCCAGGATCGACACGAATTCCAGCGGCGGCACCAGCCCGCGCTGCGGGTGGTTCCAGCGCAGCAGCGCTTCGAAGCCGCTGACGGTGGCGCCGGCCAGGTCGAGTTTGGGCTGGTAGTGCAGCAGGAATTCGCCGCGCTCGAGCGCCCGCCGCAGCTGGGCCTCGGTCTGCAGGCGCAGCGCGGCGTTCTCGTGCATCGCCCTGGCGAAGAACTGGTAGGTGTTGCGGCCGTCGTTCTTGGCGCCGTACATCGCGGTGTCCGCGCTTTTCAGCAGGATCTCGGCGTTGTCGCCGTGTTCCGGGTAGCTGGCGATGCCGACGCTGGCCGAGACGAACAGCGCTTGGCCCTGCAGGTAGAAGGGCTGGGCCAGCGACTGGATGATCTCCGTGGCGAGCGCGGCCGTGTCGTCGTCGCCGCTGACGTCCGGCAGCACCACCGCGAACTCGTCGCCGCCGAGGCGCGCCACCAGCTCGCCTGCGCGCGCGCAGGCCTGCAGGCGGGCCGCGGCCTGCACCAGCAGCTGGTCGCCGACGCCGTGGCCGAGCATGTCGTTGACGTTCTTGAAGCGGTCGAGGTCGATGAACATCACCGCCGCCCGGCGCCCGTGCGCGGCGGCGCGCGCCAGCGCCTGTTCCAGGCCGAGCGCCAGGTGGCGCCGGTTCGGCAGGCTGGTGAGCGAATCGTACTGGGCCAGGTAGGTCAGGCGATTGCGCGCATCGCGGCGTTCGATGGCGGTGGCCAGGATGTTGCCGATCCCGCGCAGGAAGTTGGCATCGTCGGGGCCGAAGTTGCGCAGGCCGTCGTCGTACACGCCGATCAGGCCGAACGGGCTGTCGGCACTGCCGATGCAGGCGTCCAGGCCGCGTTCCAGGCCATGCTGCTCGGCCAGCGGTGTCATCCAGGGACGCAGGGACATGTTGGGCGGCTGCGGCAGCAGCGGACCGGCGGCGTCCACGCGCTGGCCGTGGGCCCCGGCCAGGCGGCCGGCGGCGGCGCGCAGCAGCATGCTGCCGTCCGGGCCGGCCTCGAACAGCGCGGCGCCGGGCGTGCCGAGGCCGCGTGCGGCGGCTTCGGCGGCTTCGGCAAACAGCTCGTCGAGGTCGTTGTCGGCCAGCGCCTTGCGTCCGAGTTCCGCGATCAGGGTCTGGCGCTTGGCGTTTTCCATGATCGCGCGCTCGAATTCCTTGCGCTCGGTGATGTCGATGTCGATACAGATATAGCGCTCGATGCGCTCGCCCTCGAACATCGGCACGATGGTGCGACGCCACTGGCGCACGCCGTTGCGCCCGGCCAGCGCGACCTCGCCGTTCCACACCTGCGGGCCCGGTTGCCACGCATGGTCGGGATCGGCCGGCCGGCCGACCGCGCCCAGCGGCATCCCGACCAGCTCGGCGCGGGTGAAGCCGCTGTTGGCGACGAACAGCTCGTTGACTTCGGCGATGTGCCCGCCGGTATCGACCTCGCACACGATCGCCGCCTGGTCCATCGCGCTCTTGTGCTGCATGAGGGAATTCATCAGCGCGTCGATGCGCTGGCCGAACTGGGCACGCAGGCTGTCGGCGCTGCGGTTGACGGCCTGGATCGCTTCCTGGATCTCGCTCGGGGCGTCGGCATGCAGCGCCGCCGCGGCCGTGATGCGGCCGGCGGCGACGTCGTTTTCGAAGGAGCGCAGGCGCCCGAGGTTGTCGAGCCAGCGCCGCAGCAGGCTCCGCATCAGCGCCAGGCTGATCACGAACACGACCAGCGCCAGGGCCGAGGTTTCCGCCACCATGGTCCACATCTGGGCCGCCAGCTTGCGCTCGTCGAAGGACAGGCGCACCACGCCGTAATCCTTGCCGCCGACGTTGGCGACGCGGTTGACGTCGTACAGCTTTTCGGCGACCAGGTCGCGCATCCAGTCGGGGGCCGCCTGTGACGGCGGCGGCGGCGGCGCTTCGAGGCGGATGCTGCCGCCGGCGACGTCGAGGAAGGCGGCGCTCTTGAACGGCGACTGCACCAGCATCTTGCTGAGCGTGCGCCTGACGGTGTCGTAGTCGCCGATCACCGCGCTGTCCTCGATGGTCTGGGCCGCCACTTCGACCAGGGTCATGGCGCTGTCCTGGGTTTCCTCGATGTGCTGCAGGAACTGGTAGCGGTAGAACAGGGCCAGGCCGCCGGCCAGGAAGACCAGCATGGTCAGGCTGAAGACGGCGAAGATCCTCCCCATCAGGGAGCGTGGCAGCAGGTGCGGCAGGCGCGTCATCGGTCTCGGCTCAGCGCAGGTTGGCCGGGGCGTCCGCGTAGAACGCGCGGTAGCTGGCGTAGTCGGCGTCGCTGGCGGCGACGAAGGAAATCGGTTCCGGCGCATGCACCAGCTCGGAGCTGGCGGCCAGGATCTGGCGGCCTTCCGGGTCCAGGTGCATGGTCAGGAAGGCGCGGGCGACGGCGCGCACCTCGTCGGCCGGCACCCGCGGGGAGGCCATCAGCGCCAGCTCGTTGAACGGGGCCGAACTCCACAGCACGCGAAAGGCATTGCCTTCGCGCGCGCTCCAGTTGGCCACCAGCTGCGAGTTGGCGCCGACCGCCTTGACCTTGCCGGCCAGGAGCTGGGTGAAGGCGGCGTCGTGGTTGCCGGTGAATACGGGCGTCACCGGGATGTGCTTGCGCAGCAGCTGGGCGTAGGTGGTCTTGTAGGCGACCAGCGCTTCGGGGCCGGGGAAGGCGACGGCACCGCCGGCCAGTTCGCGGATGTCGCGGATCGGCGAATCGGCCGGCACCACCAGCTGGCCCTGCACCGGCGGCGCGTTGCGGCGGCCGAACACGGTCCAGCCCATCTTCTGGCGATCGGGGCTGAACAGGTGGTTGGTGAAGGCGAAATCGACTTCGCGCGCCAGCACGTAGCTGGTGGTGTCGGCCGAGGTGCGGCCCAGTTTCAGGTTCAGGTGCACGCCGCTGCGCGCGGACACGTAGCGGATGATCGGGTTCCAGTAGCTGGCCGAGACCTGCAGGTTCCACTGGTTGACGGGCGAAAAATTATAGGTGTGCGAACCGGCCGCCTGGGGCGGAGCGGCGCAGGCCGGGATGGCGGCGACCGTGCAGGCGATGCAGAGCAGGGCGCGGACCCGGCTGGCGTAAGGGAAGATGGTCATGATCTGGTTGCGTAAGGCCGGGCCGGCACAGGCGTGGGCCGGATAAGAGGAACCAATATAGCATATTTCTAGAATGCAATAAGTCTCGCTCTGGAGAAATTGACGAATTTGCCGGAACCCCGGGCGCCGGCGACATCCATACAACACTTCCTGGGCCCCGGACACCTATGAATAGGGCATGACCGGAAAGCACGAACGTGCTAAAGTCGCAGGCGATCCGGGACAACGACAACACAGGGAGCAGGGATGGGGATCGATGGCGGCGCCGGCGAGGCGGATGGCGACGGGTCGGGCACGGCCCTGCATTTCCTGGCAGCCCCGGGCGCGCTCGGGGGACTGATCCTCCGTTTCGACTGGTCGGCCACGCCGCTCGGTCCGCTCGCATCCTGGCCGCAAAGCCTGCGCACCGCCGTCAGCCTGATCCTGAATGCGCGCCATCCGATGTGGATCGGCTGGGGACCGGAAGCCACCTTCCTGTACAACGACGCCTATATCGAGGTGCTCGGCGCCGCCAAGCACCCGTGGGCGCTGGGGCGCCCGGCGGCCGAGGTCTGGAGCGAGATCTGGGACGTGTGCGGCCCGCTGGCCGACAAGGTGTTCCAGCGCGCCGAATCGACCTTCGTCGACGCGGTGCAGTTGTTCATGCTGCGTGGCGACTTCCTCGAAGAGACCTGGTACTCGTTCTCGTACAGCCCGATCGTCGACGAGGCCGGCCGCGTCGGCGGCCTGTTCTGCCCCTCGTCCGAACTCAGCGCCAGCACCCTGAATGCGCGCCGCCTGTCCACGCTGTCGCGCCTGTCCGCCGATGCGCTGCGCCAGCAGACCGTGCTGGCGGCGGCCGCCACCGCGATCGCCACGCTGGCCGACAACCCGGCCGACCTGCCGTTCGCCCTGCTGTACCTGACCGATGCCGCCGATACCGGGGAGGCGGGGCCGGTACGCGCGGCGCGGCTGGCGCAAGTGGCCGGCCTGGCGGCCGGGCTGGCCCCGGCGGCGGTCGCTTTCGACGGCGGCGACGACCGTTTCGGCGTAGCGCAGGCGATTGCGCTGGGGCGGCCGGTGCCGGTGGCGCTGGACGGGATCGCAGGCATGCCGCCGGGCCTGGCCGGGAAACCGGTGCGGCAGGCGCTGGCACTGCCGCTGGCGGCCCAGGGCGGAGCAGGCCCGCTCGGCGTCCTGGTGCTGGCGGTGAGCCCGGTGCGCCGGCTCGACGCCGACTACCGCAGCTTCTTCGACATGGTCGCGGCCCAGGTGACGGCGGCGCTGCAGAACGCCGGTGCCAGCGAGGCGCAGCGCCGGCGCGCCGACATGCTGGCCGAACTGGACCGCGCCAAGACCGATTTCTTCAGTAACGTCAGCCACGAGTTCCGCACCCCGCTCACGCTGATGCTGGGGCCGATCGAGGACGGCCTGGCGGACGCCGCCCAGCCGCTGCCGGCGCCCCAGCGCGACCGCTTCGAACTGGTGCGGCGCAATGCACTGCGCCTGGAAAAGCTGGTCAATACGCTGCTCGACTTCTCGCGCGTGCAGGCCGGGCGGATGGAAGCCGACGTGGTCGCCGTCGACCTGGCGGCGCTCACCGCCGACCTGGCGAGCGGCTTCCGCTCGGTGGTCGAAAGCGCCGGCCTGGCCTTCGAGGTGCGCTGCGCGCCCCTGGCGCCGGCGGCCCGGGTCGACGTCGCGATGTGGGAAAAGATCGTGCTCAACCTGGTCTCGAACGCCTTCAAGTTCACCTTCGAGGGCGGCATCCGGGTGACGCTGGAACAGCACGGCATGCAGGCACGCCTGGTGGTGGCGGACAGCGGCATCGGCATCGAGGCGGCCCACCTGGACAAGGTGTTCGAACGCTTCCAGCGCGTCGCCGGCGCGCGCTCGCGTTCCTACGAAGGCTCCGGCATCGGGCTGGCGCTGGTGCGCGACCTGGTCGAGCTGCAGGGCGGCAGCATCGCCGTCGCCAGCACGCCGGGGCAGGGCACGGCATTCACCGTAACGCTGCCGCTGCCGCTGCCGCTGGCGCAGGATGCCCGGCCAACGCCGCCGGAGGTGGCGCCAGCGGCGCCGAATGCGCGCATGCTGGCCAGCTTCACGGGCGAGGCCGGGCGCTGGTTGCCGGACGCCCTGCGGGGCGATGGCGGGCCGGCCGCGCCGTTTGCGCCGGATGCCGTGGGGGCGCCGCCGGCCGGGGTGGCGCCGGCGCGCGTGCTGGTCGCCGACGACAACGCCGACATGCGCGACTACCTGGCGCGCCTGCTCGGCCGGCACTGGCAGGTCTTGCTCGCGGCCACCGGCCTCGAGGCACTCGAGATCGCGCGCCGCGAACATCCCGACGTCATCGTCTCGGACGTCATGATGCCGGACCTGGACGGCTTCGGCCTGATCGCGCGCCTGCGCGCCGACCCCGCCCTGGCCGAGACGCCGGTGCTGCTGGTGTCGGCGCGGGCCGGCGAGGAGGCGCGCATCGAGGGACTGGAAGCGGGCGCCGACGATTACCTGGTCAAGCCCTTCGCCGCGCGCGAGCTGCTGACCCGCATCGATTCGCAGCTGATGCGGGCGCGCCTGCGCGCCATCGAGCGCGCCGCGGCCAGCCGCATGGCGGCGATCTTCCGCCAGGTGCCGGCCGCGATCGCGATCCTGCGCGGGCCCGAGCACGTATACGAACTGGCGAACCACAGCTACCAGGCGCTGGTCGGCCCGCGCCAACTGATCGGGCAACCGGTCCGCAGCGCGATTCCCGAGCTGGCCGGGCAGGGCATCTACGAATTGCTCGACGAGGTGCGCGCTAGCGGCAAAGCCTACGTCGGACGCTCGCAGCGCGGCGACATCGTGCGCGACGGCGTGCTGGAAGAGCGCTATTTCGACTTCGTGTACCAGCCGCTGCTGGATGCCGCAGGCAGCGTCGAGGCGATCGCGGTGGTGGCCTTCGAGGTCACGGAACTGGCGCGCGCACGGCGCGATGCCGAGGTGGCCAACGTCGCCAAGGACGAGTTCCTGGCGATGCTCGGCCACGAGCTGCGCAATCCGCTGTCGCCGATCCTGATCGCGCTCGAGCTGATCCGCATGCGCCGCCTGCCCGGCGCCGAGCGCGAACTGGCGATCATCGAGCGCCAGGCCCAGCACCTGGTGCGCCTGGTCGACGACCTGCTGGACGTGGCACGCATCGCACGCGGCAAGCTGGCACTGCGGCTGGAACCGGTGGAACTGGCGCGCCTGGTGGCGCTGGCGGCCGAAGCCAGCGCGCCGCTGGTGGCCGAACGCTGCCACCAGCTGTCGATCGAGGTGCCGGCGCACGGGCTGCCGCTGAACGGCGACCCGGTCCGCCTGACCCAGGTCATCGCCAACCTGATCACCAATGCCGCCAAGTACACCAACAACGGCGGCCGCATCCGGGTGCAGGCGCGCGCCGAACATGGCGAGGCGGTGCTGGCGGTGGAAGACAACGGCATCGGCATTGCCGCCGACATGCTGGCGCGCCTGTTCGACCGCTTCGTGCAGGAAAAGCAGGCGCTGGACCGTTCGCGCGGCGGACTCGGTCTGGGGCTGGCGATCGTCAAGGACATCGTGGCGCTGCATGGCGGCAGCGTGAGCGTCACCAGCGACGGTGTCGGCCACGGCAGCCGGTTCGAGGTACGCCTGCCGCTGGTCGAGGAGCGCGCCGCCGTCGCCGCATCCGGCGCCGCGCCGCGTACGGCGGCGCCGTCATCCGCCGGCTGCAGCGTGCTGCTGGTGGACGACAACCCCGATGTGCTGGAATCGACCGCCGCGCTGCTGCGCATGGCCGGCCACACGGTCACCACGCTGGCCGACCCGCAGGCGGCGCTGGCGCTGGCCGAGCGTCTCGACGCGGCCGGCGCAGCGGGGCCGCAGGTGGCGCTGCTCGACATCGGCCTGCCCGGGCTGAACGGCTACGCGCTGGCAGCCGAACTGCGCCGCCGCGCGGCGTTCCGCGATACCGATTTCGTGGCGATCAGCGGCTACGGCCAGCCGGAAGACCGGGCGCGCTCGCGGGCGGCCGGATTCGCGGCGCACCTGGTGAAGCCGCCTGCGTCCGGGGAGCTGGCGGCCCTGCTGGAGACCCTGATGCAGCAGCGGCTGGCGATGTCCGGTAACGGGTGACACGGACCCGACACCGTCATTCCCGCGAATGACGGTGTCGGGTCCAGTCCGCGCGATCAAGCTGGTGCACCGCCACTTCCTCCCCGCCCCAGTTCTGCAGCCCGGCATACCGCATCCCCAGCTTGTCCATCACCCGCGCCGAGCCCACATTGTCCGGATGCCGGATCGCGCACAGCAGCGGCGCCTGCAGGCCCTCGAAGCCGTGCCGCACCAGTTCGCGCGCCGCCTCCGACGCCAGGCCCATGCCCCAGCGGTCGCGCCGCAGGCGCCAGCCGATTTCGTGCGGGTTGGCCGGGTCGTGCCCGAGGTGCTGGATGCAGCCGGCACCCACCAGTTCGCCGCTGTCGCGCTCGCTGCCGTCATGCTCGATCAGCGCCCACCAGCTGTAGCCCAGCGTGGCCCAGCGCGCCTTGACGCGGCCGATCGAGGCCAGGGTTTCCGCGGGCGTCTCGGGCCGTCCCAGCAGGTAGCGCTGGACGGCGGGATCGCGGTTCATGGCCTGCAGGCCGTCCAGGTGACGCTCGTCGAAAGGCTCGAAGCGCAGGCGTTCGGTGGTCAGTATCGTCATCTACATCCAACGTTCAAGGCTTCATTGATGGGCTTGGTGGGCCGCGGTCAGGCGCTTCACCAGCGGCAGCACTGCCAGCGCGAGCACCGTGCAGGCCAGCGCGCCGATCCCGAGTTTGTTGAACAGGCTGGTGTAGATCGGCAGGGTCTGCACCGGGTCGACGACGTCGCTCGGCACGCTGGCCAGGTTGGCGACCACGCCGCCCAGGTATTGCGAGATGCCGACGGCGACATAATAGGCGCCCATCATGAAGCCGCCCATGCGCGCCGGCACGTAGCGCGCGATCATCGCCAGGCCCAGGCCCGACACCAGCAGTTCGCCCAGCGAGTACAGGCCGTAGCCGATGATCATGATCCAGGACGAGGTCAGGCCGTTCACGGCAAAGGCGCCGGCCACGCCGTAGGCGAAGAAGCCCAGGGCCACCGAGAAGAAGCCGAGCGCGAACTTGGCGGCGATCGACAGGTCCTTGCCCGAACGGCCGGCGGCGGAATAGGCCCAGGCCAGCACCGGCGACAGCACCATGATCCAGATCGCGTTCAGGGCCTGGAACTGGGCCGGTGACCAGGTCCACAGGTGGGCGCCGAACACGCTGAAGTCGAGGTCGACGTTACGCAGCGCGAACAGCGACAGCGAGGTCGACATCTGCTGGTAGAAGATGAAGAAGAACACGATCTGCGCGGTCAGCACCAGCGCCGCGGAGAGGCCGGCGCGCTCGCTCGGCGCGCTCTTGCGGATCAGGTGGATGAAGATGCCCAGCAGGACCACGCCGGCGGCATACACGAAGGCGCGCGCCAGCGACTGGTATTCCAGGATCACGGCGGCCGCCGCGGCCAGCACCACGCCGCCGGCCAGCACCGCCAGCAGCTTGCCGGCGTCGACCGGGCGCTCGTCGGGCAGCGAACCGATGTGGGCGATGGTGGCACGCATCAGCATCACGTTCAGCAGGCCGACCACCAGGCCGACCGCGCACACGGCGAAGGCCGCGTGCCAGCCGAGCTGGTTGCCGTAGGCGGCGTTGACGGCATCCTTGATCCAGGGCGTGGCCAGCATCGAGACGGTGGACCCGACGTTGACCGCCATGTAGTACAGGGTGAAGGCGCTGTCGATCTTGGAATCGTCGCCTTCGTAGATCTTGCGCACCAGGTTGCCGGCGTTCGGCTTGAACAGGCCGTTGCCGACCACCACCACGCCGAGGGCGCCGAACATGAACCAGGTGTTCTCGGACGGCACCGCCATCAGCGCGTAGCCGAGCGCCAGGATCACGGCGCCGATGTAGGTGCTGCGGCGCGTGCCCAGCACCTTGTCGCCGATCCAGCCGCCGATCGCCGGCGCCACGTAGATCAGGGCGGCGGCGGCGCTCCACACCATGTTGGCGCGGCTGTCTTCGAAGCCGAGGCGCTGCACCATGTAGTAGACGATCAGCGCCTGCATGCCATAGTAGCCGAAGCGTTCCCACAGTTCGATCAGGGCGACGGTCAGGAAGGAGCGGGTCTGGGTGTAGGGCAGCGCGGGGGACAGCGGGGACGGCGGGGGGATTTCGTTTTTCATGGGACTCCAGGGCGGTGGCCGGCGGCCTCGTGAGCTCGGCAATGCCCGGATGCTACGCGAGAGCCGGCGTTCGCGCAATGGCCTCCACCGGGACGGGGCGCCTGTACTGACAGGCGTTCTGCAGTTTCGATTTTTGTCGACGGACGCGCGCTGTCGACTATAGAATGCGGAGCTCGCCTGTTCAATATGCCGACCCGCCATGAGAGTGCGTACCCACCTGGCCTTGCTGGCCGCCGCCGTGTTCCTGCCCCTGATCCTGGGTTCGGCGATCGCCATCTCGCTGGTGCTCGACGCCGAACGCCACGCGGTACAGCGCAGCATGCAGGAGCTGGCGCGCGCCACGGTGCTGGCGATGGACCAGGAACTCACCGCCGCGGTGGCGAGCGGGCGCGCGCTGGCGACCTCGGTGGCGCTGCACCGCGGCGACTTCCCGACTTTTTATGACCAGGCGCGCGCGGCGAATGCCGGCAGCCCGCGCCATACGGCGCTGCTGCGGCCCGACGCACAGCAGCTGTTCAATACGGTGCTGCCCTACGGCGCACCGATCCGGGCGCCGAGCGCTGTCGCGCGCCAGCGCGTGCGCGCCGTACTGGCGCGCGACCGCGCGGTGATCTCGGACCTGGTGATCGGCAGCGCCACGGGCCGCCACGTGGTGTCGGTGGAGCTGCCGGTGCGCCTGGCCGACGGCAGCCGCATGCTGCTCGACCAGTGGGTCGAGGCGCGCCATCTGAACGCCCTGCTGCCGAAGGAAGTGCAGCCGTCCTGGATGGTGACGGTATTCGACCGCGACGCCAGCATCATCGCCCGCAACCGCGAGTGGGCCACCCACGTCGCTACCCAGCCGCAGGCCGACCTGCGCCAAGCCATCGTGTCGGGACGGGATACGGTGACCACCGAAGGCCGCGACGGCGAGCAGCTGGTGCGTGTGCTGGCGCACTCGGCGCTGTCAGGCTGGACCGCATCGGTGGCGGTGCCGGCGGCCGAACTGGAGGCCACCGCGGGACACGCGGTCAGCCTGATCGCCGCCACCCTGCTGTGCGCGGTCGGCCTGGCCTGCGTGGGCGCTTTCCTGTTCAGCCGGCGCCTGCTGGCCGCCACTGAATATCTCAGCGCGGCGACCGAGGGCATGGCCGAGGGTTGGCTGCCGCCGTCGGCCGACCTGCGCATCACCGAGTTGAACAAGCTGCAGGCGGTGATGCAGGCGGTCTCCACGCGCCTGATCCGGACCGAGACCTCGCGCCGGCGCCACCTGGCCGAGGTGCAGGCGGCGCGCAGCAGCGCCGAAGCCCAGAACCGCGCCAAGGACGAATTCCTGGCCATGCTCGGTCACGAACTGCGCAATCCGCTGGGCGCGATCAGCTCGGCGATCGCGCTGATCCAGATGGGGGTCAAGGGCGAGCAGGCCGAACGCGCGCACCAGATCATCGGTCGCCAGAGCCGTCACCTGGCGCACCTGGTCGACGACCTGCTGGACGCCAACCGCGTCCTGAGCGGGCGCGTGACGCTGGCGCCGGTGGCGCTCGACCTGGCGGGCGCCGTGCGCGACGCCGCCATGACGCTGCAAGGCGCGACGGCCGAACACCGGGTCGAGCTGGCGCTGGCGCCGGTACGGGTGCTGGCGGACCCGACCCGGCTGGCCCAGATCATCGGCAACCTGGTCGAGAACGCGGCCAAGTACACGCCGGCCGGCGGCCAGATCCGCGTCACCACGCGCAGCGCCGGCGGCATGGGCGAGCTCGATGTGCTGGACGACGGCAAGGGCATCGATGCCGACCTGCTGCCGCGGATCTGGGACGTGTTCGTGCAAGGGAAGGTAGTGAGCCGCGCCCAGGGCGGCCTCGGCATCGGGCTGGCGGTGGTCAAGTCGCTGGTCGAGCAGCAGGGCGGCAGCGTCGAGGCGCACAGCGCCGGCGCGCAATGCGGCAGCCGCTTCACGGTGCGCCTGCCGCTGGCGCAGAGTGAAAAAAGACCGCCGTCTTCGTCCCCGCCCGAGGGCGCGGACGAAGACGGCACGGCACCGGGATCCGATGCGGGCACGGCGCTGCGCGGCCTGCGCGTGCTGGTGGTCGAGGACAACGGCGACCTGCGCGACATGATGTGCGCGCTGCTGCAGTCGCGCGGCAGCACCGTGCTGGCTGCGCCGGACGGCCGCAGCGCGATCGCGCTGGCCGCGCAGCAGCGGCCGGCACTGGCCTTCGTCGACATCGACTTGCCCGACATGTCCGGCTACGAGGTGGCGCGCGCGCTCCAGGCCCAGGGCGGCATCCGGCTGGTGGCGGTGACCGGCTACGGCCAGGCCGGCGACGTCCAGCGTGCGCTGGAGGCCGGCTTCGCGCGTCACCTCAAGAAGCCGGTACGGCTGGAAGAATTGGAGCAGGCCGCATTCGAGACGGACGCGGCAGGACGGCTTGATACACTCTGATACAAATAGACTGCATGACCCTACTTGCATTTGAGACTTCCGTGCGCCAGCTAACGTCTAAGGCTCAGCGGGCGAGTTAGACTGGAATCAAATCAAGAGAAAATGGGAGGCAATCATGACGTGGCTTACTGACATGGTGAGGTATGTGGATGTGCTGGGCGATCCCCAGCTGACTCCGAACACGATCGACGGACTGCCGCCGTTCGCGCTACGGCAGGCAGTGGCCAGCCTCTTACATGATGGCTGGATCAAGACCTTCGAGTACGACAAGGACGACGCCTGGGTCGATTACGCCCGCATCGACCTGCGCAAGGGACGCTCCAAGCTGCGCCTGGAGTGGGATCCGGAAAGCGGCGGCAGCGTCGAAGGGCCGCGCGCGGCGCTCGACGACCTGCACGTGCTGGATCCGTGGACCCGGATCCGGCACCTGCATTGATGTAGGGTGGACGGGAAACCCGTCCACCTACCGGAAGCACCGTCAGAAACGCTCGTCGGGACCAAGATAGCGCCACTGCCCCGGCGGCAAATCCCCCAGCTTCACGCGCCCGATGCGGACGCGCTTCAAGCCCACCACCTTCAATCCCACCATATCGCACATGCGCCGGATCTGGCGCTTGCGCCCTTCCTTCAGCGTAAAACTCAACTGGTCGTCGTTTTGCCAGCGCACCTTGGCCGGCAGCAGCGGCTTGCCGTCCATCCAAAGACCGTGGTTCAGCTTGCGCAAGTCCGCGTCCGGCAGCCGGCCCGGCTTGGTGTACTGCACGCGCACCAGGTATTCCTTTTCGATGGCGGTGTCCTGGCCGATCAGCTGCTTGGCGATGCGGCCGTCCTGGGTCAGCACCAGCAGCCCGGTGGAGTCGATGTCGAGGCGGCCGGCCGGCACCAGGGAGCGCAGCTGGGTCGGGTGGAACTGCTCGGGCGAGGGGTCATCAAGCCAGCGCGCCTCCGGCTTGACCAGCACCACGGCCGGCGTGTAGCCATCCTCGGCCTGGCCGCTGACGTAGCCGACCGGCTTGTGGATCAGGACCGTCACGCGCTTGGACTGCTCGGCCGCGGCCTGGCGCTCCACGGTGATCTTCTGGTGCGGCAGCACCTTGCTGCCCAGCTCGGAGACCACCTTGCCGTCGACGCGGACCCAGCCCTTGGAAATCCAGTCGTCGGCTTCGCGGCGGGAGGAGAGTCCGAGTTCGGACATGCGTTTGGAGAGGCGTACTGGTTCGGTCATGTTTCTATTTATAGCAATACTAAAATTGGCTGTCATCCCCGCGAACGCGGGGATCCATGCTGGGTAACAGAATTCGGTATCCCGGACGCGCCCGAGTCGCTCATGGAGGCCGGCTCCGGACGCTCGGTATGGATTCCCGCTTTCGCGGGAATGACGTACTGGCTAAGCAGCTTGTTGGTTAAATCTTGAGCGCCTCGAACAACTCGGTCTCCAGCTGCACCTGCGCCCGCTGGTTGTGCAAGGCCTGCCCGTCGACCAGGAACACGTCCTCGACGCGCTCGCCCAGGGTCATGACCTTGGCCGTGTGCAGGTTGATGCGGTAGCGCGCCAGCACGCTGGCGATCGAGTACAGCAGGCCGTTGCGGTCGTTGGCGGCGATCGAGAGCAGCCAGAACTGGCCGCGTTCGTCCGGGCGCAGGTCGACCGTCGGCGTGATCGGGAAGGTGCGCGACATGCGCGACAGGCGGGCGCGCAGCGGCGGGCACAAGGGCTCCTGGCGCATCAGCACCTCGCACAGCTCGTGCTCGATCAGGTTGATGATGTCGCGGTAGCTGTTGGCGAAATGCTCGTCGGTGATCAGGAAGGTGTCGAGCGCGTAGCCGTCGCGCGTGGTGTGGATCTTGGCGTCCAGGATCGAGAAGTTCTTGCGGTCGAAGTAGCTGCAGATGCGCGCGAACAGGTCGGGCTGGTCCTTCACGTACACCGTCACCTGCAGGCCTTCGCCGATCGGCGCCAGGCGCGATTTCACCACCGGCTTGTCGAGGCCGAGGCGGCCGTGCAGGCTGCGCGTCTGCCAGGCGATGTCGGAGGCGTCGTGGCGCAGGAAGTAGGCGACGTCGAGCTGCTTCCACAGCGCCTCGTGGGCATCCGGCGGCAGGCCGAACAGGCGCAGCGTGGCCAGCGCTTCCTGCTGGCGCGCACGCAGTTCGCGGTCGGCCGAAGGCGGCTCGCCGCCCAGCACGCGCAGCGTGACCTTGTACAGGTCTTCCAGCAGCTTGGCCTTCCAGGCGTTCCAGACCTTGGGGCTGGTGCCGCGGATGTCGGCCACCGTCAGCAGGTACAGCGCGGTCAGGTGGCGCTCGTCCTTGACCAGCGCGGCGAAGGCCTGGATCACGTCGGGATCCGACAGGTCCTGCTTCTGCGCCACCTGCGACATGGTCAGGTGCTGTTCGACCAGGAACACCAGCAGCTCGGTGTCGTCGGCCGCGATCGCATGGTCGCGGCAGAATTCGAGCACGTCCTGCTTGCCGAGTTCCGAGTGGTCGCCGCCGCGGCCCTTGGCGATGTCGTGGAACAGCGCGGCCACGTACAGCAGCCAGCGGTCGCGGAA
>JAKOOD010000136.1 GCA_022701635.1 Burkholderiaceae bacterium
TGCAAAGCGCTCGGTGGCGTCGCCAGGACATCGCAGCCGCCCGTTGTGATACTGTATATATGATCAGTAAAAACCCATCTCCGCGACGCCGCCGACATGGTCCAACGGTATAATGCCCGCATGAATCTCCTCGACAACCTGAATCCCGAACAGCTGGCGTCCGTCACGCTGCCGTCCCAAAGTGCCCTGATCCTGGCCGGCGCCGGCTCGGGCAAGACCCGTGTCCTGACCACCCGGATCGCCTGGCTGATCACGACCGGGCAGGTGTCGCCGGCGGGCATCATGGCGGTGACGTTTACCAACAAGGCGGCCAAGGAGATGCTGACCCGCCTGTCGACGATGTTGCCGATCAATACGCGCGGCATGTGGATCGGTACCTTCCACGGCCTGTGCAACCGCCTGCTGCGTACGCACCACCGCGACGCCGCGCTGCCCCAGACCTTCCAGATCCTGGACAGCCAGGACCAGCTGTCGATGATCAAGCGCATGCTGAAGGCGATGAACGTCGACGATGAGAAGTACCCGGCCAAGGACTTGATGTACTTCATCAACAACAACAAGGACCAGGGCCTGCGCGCGCACGACGTCGAAGCCTACGATCACGTGCAGCGCCGCATGGTCGAGCTGTACGAAGCCTACGACAACCAGTGCCAGCGCGAAGGCGTGGTCGACTTCGCGGAACTGCTGCTGCGCGCCTATGAGCTGCTGCAGCGCAACCACCCGCTGCGCCAGCATTACCAGATGCGCTTCCGCCATATCCTGGTCGATGAGTTTCAGGATACCAACGACCTGCAGTACAACCTGCTGAAGCTGCTGGCCGGGCACAACGAGCCGGCCGGCGGCGCCATCTTCGCCGTCGGCGACGACGACCAGAGCATCTACGCCTTCCGCGGCGCCAACGTCGGCAACATGCAGGCCTTCGAGCGCGACTTCGAGGTCAAGAACCTGATCAAGCTGGAGCAGAACTACCGCTCGCACGGCCACATCCTCGACAGCGCCAACCTGCTGATCGCCAACAACGCGAAGCGCCTGGGTAAAAACCTGCGCACCGACGCCGGCCAGGGCGAGCTGGTGCGCGTGTACGAAGCCTCGTCCGACCTCGAGGAAGCCCAGTGGATCATCGAGGAAGCCAAGAGCCTGATGGCCGAGGGCATGTCGCGCAACGAGATCGCGATCCTGTACCGTTCCAACGCCCAGAGCCGCGTCATCGAGCACGCGCTGTTCGCGGCCGGCCTGCCGTACACCGTCTACGGCGGCCTGCGCTACTTCCAGCGCGCCGAGGTCAAGCACGCGATCGCCTACCTGCAGCTGATGGACAACCCGCACAACGATTCGGCCTTCCTGCGGGTGGTGAACTTCCCGACCCGCGGCATCGGCGCGCGCTCGATCGAGCAGCTGCAGATGGCGGCCGACGCCCACCGCGTGTCGCTGTACGCGGCGGTGCCCTACATGAGCGGCAAGGCCGGCTCGTCGCTGGGTAATTTCGTCAAGCTGATCGAAAGCGCGCGCTTCGAGACCCAGCAGCTGCCGCTGCCGGACATGGTGCGCGTGGTGCTTGAGCGCAGCACGCTGCTGACGCACTACGAAAAGGAAAAAGAGGGCCAGGAGCGCATCGAGAACTTGCAGCAGATGGTCAACGCCGCCACCCAGTTCGTGCAGGAAGAGGGCTTCGGTACCCACGCGCCGGCCCACCTCGGCCCGCAGGCCGTCGCTGCCAGCGGCGACGCCATCGTGAATGCCGACGGGGTCGAGATCATCGACGCCGATGCGCCGCTGGCGGCCGTGATGTCGCCGTTGTCGGCCTTCCTGGCGCACGCTTCGCTGGAAGCGGGCGACGCCCAGGCCCAGGCCGGCCAGGAAGCGATGCAGCTGATGACCGTGCACTCGGCCAAGGGCCTCGAATTCGACGCCGTCTTCATCACCGGCATCGAAGAGGGCCTGTTCCCGCACGAGAGCAGCGCGCGCGAACTCGATGGCGTCGACGAGGAGCGGCGCCTGATGTACGTGGCGATCACGCGCGCACGGCGCCGCCTGTACATGAGCTTTACCCAGCAGCGCATGCTGCACGGCCAGACCCGCTTCAACATGAAGTCGCGCTTCTTCGAGGAACTGCCGGAAGAATCGCTGAAGTGGCTGTCGCCGCGCGTGCAGACCAACTGGTTCGCCGGCCGCAAGTCGACCACGGCCTGGGACGACGCCAACTTCCGCGAAGGCGGCCTGGACAACCAGATCGCCAAGCAGATCACGCAGAAGTCGACGAGTGCCCTGGGCAACGGCACCGGCTGGCGCATCGGCGAGACCGTGTCGCACGCGCGCTTCGGCGAGGGCGTGATCGTCAACATCGAGGGCGGGGCGGGCAGTGCGCGCGCGCAGATCAATTTCGGCGCGGCGGGGATGAAGGTGCTGGACCTGTCGGTGGCCAAGCTGGAGCGGGTCGGCAGGTAAGGACGGGTAGGTCGCCGAGGGCGTAGGGTGGGCTCTCCGAGCCCACGCGGAAGGGAGCGTCATGCGAGCGCTCGCGTGGGCACAGGGTGCCCACCCTACGCGGGTTGAACGTCCTTGTCGGAGGGCTTGCCGAAAATGGTGCGATAACCCGCATACATCGCGCACTGCAGCAGCAGCACGAACAGGAATACCACCCACATCACCACCACCTGCCCGATCCAGATGTCGCGGAACAGCAGCTGCGCGATCCAGACCAGCACGAAGAACAGCCCGAACCACGCCAGCAGCAGCACCAGGAACACGCGTGCCGAGCGCACCACCGCGAAGAAGCTGTAGAACAGCGCCTTGCCGGTGCTCATGTGCTTCCAGTAGGTCAGCGGTCCGGCAAAATACAGCGTGATCATGATCACCATGTTCACGATCATGATGCAGAAGAAGGTCATGAACAGCGGCGCCGCCGCCATGATCTGCGCTTCGTCCTTGGCCAGCTGCCGGCTTTCGGCCACCTTCTGGAAGAATTCCGGCCCCAGGGTCAGCGCCACGATCCCCATCTCGACCAGCCAGACACCCAGGTAGACCAGGCCGACCTTGCACAGGGCCGCCAGGGCCGGCTTGCGAAAGCCGGTCAGCAGCACGGACAGCGTGACGCGTTCGCCGTTCTCGATCATCAGGCAGGCCTGCATGACCGCCATCGACAGCGACGGCACCAGCACCGGTCCGAGCAGGGGGCCGAACAGCGGCACCAGGCCCAGGAGCAGGCTGAACAGGATGGTGGCGAACAGGAGCGTGGTCAGGGCGGCCGGCTGCTTGCGAAACAGGCCGATGCCTTGCTTCAGCCAATCCCAGCCGGTACTTGCAGGGAGCTTGTTCATGCGGTCAGCCGGGGTGCGGGCGTCTGGAGGCGTTGGCGCAGGACGCGCTCGAAATGGGTCGGATCGTGCGGCGTCAGCATCTCGGCCGCGCGCGGCTTGTAAAAGTCATGCAGGCGCGACACCCAGAAGCGCAGCGCCGCGGCACGCAGCATCGGCTGCCAGGCGTCCTGCTCGGCCGCGGTGAACGGGCGCGCCGCGTGGTAGGCATGGGTCAGCGCCTGCACGCGCGCGGGGTCGAGCGCACCGCTGGCCAGATCGATGCACCAGTCGTTGACGGTGACGGCGATGTCGAACAGCCAGCTGTCCCAGCCGGCGAAATAGAAATCGAAGCAGCCGCTCAGCTTGTCGCCGACGAACATCACGTTGTTGCGGAACAGGTCGGCGTGGACCGGGCCGCGCGCCAGCGCACGGTAGGTGTCGGTGGCGGCAAATTCTTGCTGGAACGCGAGTTCCGACGACAGCAGGGCGGCGGTGTCCGCGTCGAGGTGGGCCAGGACGCCGGGCACGGTCTGGGTCCACCAGTCGAGGCCGCGCAGGTTCGGCTGTTGCAGCGTGAAATCGCGTCCCGCCAGGTGCATGCGCGCCAGCATGGCGCCGACTTCGGCGCAGTGCACCGGTTGCGGGTCCATCTGCGAGCTGCCGGCGAGCTTGCTCACGATGATCGACGGCTTGCCGTGCAGGGGCACCACCAGTTCGCCGCGTTCGTTGGCCACCGGATCCGGGACCGGCACGCCGCGCTCGGCCAGGTGGCGCATCAGCTGCACGTAGAAGGGCAGTTGCTCGAAGCTGAGGTTTTCGAAAATCGTGAGGACGAACTCGCCGCGTTCGGTCGTCAGGAAGAAATTGGTGTTTTCAATGCCGCTTGCAATGCCCTGCAGCTTGAGGGCTTGGCCAAGGGGAAACTGCTTGATCCACTGGGACAGATCGTCCAGTGTGACCGAGGTGAATACTGCCATTGTCGTGGTGAAGTGGGGGCAATGAAAGGCTCGACACATCGGCCGCGCATGGGGCGGCCGATCGAGAGGAGGGCTTACTTGGTGTCCGGTCCCGGACCGGCAGGCATCGGCGGCGGTGGCGGCGCATCGGCGGTGGTCGGGGTGTTCTGGCCGGCTTCGTTGCCGGCGCGACGCTTGCCGCTCAGGTCGAACTCGCCCACTTTCCACTGCGGCGCGCGGATCGCGGTGGTCTGCGCGTTGCCCGGCTGGTTGTTCGGCCGCATGTAATAGTGGCTGCCGCCGGCGGTGACTTCGACTTCAGTGACTTGGCCGCTGTTGTTGCGGTGTTCGGTGATCTCGGTACCGCGCTTCGGCGGAATATTGGTGGCCGGCACGTCGCTGCCCGGTTCGATGCGCTGCACGTTGGTCGGCGGCGTCTGGTTCTGGGCCGGTTGCGAGCTGCCTTGCTGGGCCGCGGCCTGGCCGGTGGCAAGCGCCAGCAGGGCTGCCGACAGCGGCATGGAGAGTTTCAGGGCGGAAAATGAGCGCGGCATAATGGTCACCTTTATCGATGTGGCCATTGTAACAAACACGCCCGCTCCCTGTGAAAGTGTCGAAGCGTCCCCATCTGTAGTGCATGGCAAGTGCAAGCCGGCCGTGCTTTTTCGCTGGCCGATTCTGCGATAATGGCACCGATTCGCCGTGTCCGCCGCGGCCCACCCGATTTCAGTTTCCATGGACAATACTCTCCTTCTCGTCGACGGTTCCAGCTACCTGTACCGCGCCTTCCACGCACTGCCGGACCTGCGCAGCGGCGACGGCCACCCGACCGGCGCCATGCACGGCATGGTCAACATGCTGCGCCGCCTGCGCACCGACTTCCCGGCCGCCTACATCGCCTGCGTGTTCGACGCCAAGGGCAAGACCTTCCGTGACCACCTGTATCCCGAGTACAAGGCCACGCGTGCCTCGATGCCGGAAGACCTGGCCAAGCAGATCGAGCCGATCCACGAAGTGGTGCGTTACATGGGCTGGCCGATCCTGATGGTCGAAGGCGTCGAGGCGGACGACGTGATCGGCACCCTGGCGGCCCAGGCAACGGCGCGCGGCATGAAGACCGTGGTCTCGACCGGCGACAAGGACCTGGCCCAGCTGGTCAACGACAAGGTCATGCTGATTAATACGATGAGCAACGAAAAGCTGGACGAAGCCGGCGTCGTGGCCAAGTTCGGCGTGCCGCCGAACCGCATCATCGATTACCTGACCCTGATCGGCGATACCGTCGACAACGTTCCGGGCGTGGCCAAGTGCGGCCCCAAGACCGCGGTCAAGTGGCTGGCCCTGCACGGCTCGCTGGATGGCGTGATCGAGAACGCGGCCTCTATCGGCGGCGCCGTCGGCGCCAACCTGCAGGCGGCGCTGGAATGGCTGCCGAAAGGACGCGAGCTGATCACGGTCAAAACGGACTGCGACCTCGCCAGCCACCTGGTGTCGATCGAGGAATCGCTGGTCGGTCGTCCGGAAGACAAGGACGCCCTGCGCGATTTCTTCCAGCGCTACGGTTTCAAGAGCATGCTGCGCGAACTGGGCGCGGGCGGCGCCAACCCGGGCAAATACCTGTCGCCGGGCGCGAATGTCGACGCCAACGGCGCCCTCAACTCGCCGGAAGGCGCTGCCGGCGCTGCGACCCAGCCGGGCATGCCGATCATCAAGGGCGAGTACGAGACGGTCAGCACCGAGGAACAGCTGGCGCGCTGGCTTGACCTGATCGACCGGGCCGAACTGACCTCGGTCGATACCGAAACCACCTCGCTCGATCCGATGACGGCCGAGATGGTCGGCATCTCGCTGTCCGTGGAAGCGGGCAAGGGCGCCTACATCCCGCTGGCGCACCGCTACGCCGGCGTGCCCGAGCAGCTGAACCGCGAAGACGTGCTGGCGCGCATGAAGCCGTGGCTGGAAAACCCGGACAAGCCGAAGCTCGGCCAGAACCTGAAGTACGACAGCCACATCTTCGAAAACCACGGCATCAAGTTGCGCGGCATCGTGCACGACACGCTGCTGCAATCCTACGTGTTCGAGTCGCACAAGCCGCACGACATGGACACCATGGCGCTGCGCCACCTCGGCTACACCACGATCCCCTTCGTCGACGTGTGCGGCAAGGGCGCCAACATGATCTGCTTCGACCAGGTGGAGCTGGGGCGCGCCACCGAGTACGCGGCCGAGGATTCCGATATCACGCTGCGCCTGCACCAGGCGATGATCGGCCATGTCGAAAGCGACAAGGGCCTCGACTACATCTACCGCAAGATCGAGCTGCCGACCTCGGTCGTGCTGCAGAAGATCGAGCGCAACGGCGTGCTGATCGATGCGGACCTGCTGGCCGTGCAGTCGAACGAACTGGCGGCGCGCATCCTGGCACTGGAAAAGCAGGCCTACGAGCTGGCCGAAGGCCCGTTCAACCTCGGCTCGCCCAAGCAGATCGGCGAGATCTTCTTCGGCAAGCTGAAGCTCCCGGTGATCAAGAAGACCGCCACCGGCGCGCCGTCGACCGACGAAGAGGTGCTGCAGAAGCTGGCCGAGGACTACCCGCTGCCGAAGGTACTGCTGGAACACCGCGGCCTGTCGAAGTTGAAGTCGACCTACACGGATAAACTGCCGAAGATGGTCAACCCGCACACCGGCCGCGTGCACACCAACTATGCGCAGGCGGTGGCGATCACCGGGCGCCTGGCGTCGAGCGATCCCAACCTGCAGAACATCCCGGTGAAGAACGCCGAAGGCCGCCGTATCCGCGAAGCCTTCGTGGCGCCGCCGGGCAGCGTGATCGTGTCGGCCGACTATTCGCAGATCGAACTGCGCATCATGGCCCACATCTCGGGCGACGAGGCGATGCTGCGCGCGTTCGCCTCCGGCGAGGACATCCACCGCGCCACCGCCGCCGAAGTCTTCGGCGTGGCGCCGGAAGACGTGAACAGCGAGCAGCGCCGCTACGCCAAGGTCATCAACTTCGGCCTGATCTACGGCATGAGCGCGTTCGGCCTGGCCCAGAACCTGGGCATCGAGCGCGGCGCCGCCAGCAACTACATCGACCGCTACTTCGCGCGCTTCGCCGGCGTCAAGCAGTACATGGACGAGACGCGCCTGTCGGCCAAGGCCAAGGGCTACGTCGAAACGGTGTTCGGCCGCCGCCTGTGGCTCCCGGAGATCAACTCGCCCAACGGCCCGCGCCGCGCCGGCGCCGAACGCGCGGCGATCAACGCGCCGATGCAGGGCACGGCGGCCGACCTGATCAAGCTGGCCATGGTGGCGGTGCAGGACTGGATCGAGACCGAGAACCTGGCGACGCGCATGGTGATGCAGGTGCACGATGAACTGGTGCTGGAAGTGCCCGAAAGCGAGCTGGAACTGGTCAAGGCCAAGCTGCCGGAGCTGATGGCGGGTGTGGCGACGCTGAAGGTGCCGCTGGTGGCCGAGACCGGGGTGGGGCGGAATTGGGAGGAGGCGCACTGAGGTTCCGCGAGCTGAGCCTCCGCGCACTGCGCTTCCTGCTTCCGCAGCCATATTCCGTCGTCAGCTTGTATACGTCGCCCCTGCGCAGGCAGGGGCGACGGTAAGGGGTTAGCGATACTGTTTTCCCCGCCGCCTGACAAGCGCCAGCACCGTCAACCCACCCAGCAACAGCGCCGAGGTCTCCGGCTCCGGCACCGGCACCGCATGCGACGCCGCCACCGCATACGCGTCGAACGCCAGCCGACCTTCCGCCCATTCCCCCTGCGAGGCCGCCGTTACCGACAGCGTGCCGCTTCGCACGCCATCCTCGAGACGGAACGTGTCGGTAAAGCGCTCCCCGTCATTGAACCCATCGAGCGAGCCGTACAGCTCGGCCATCGCGGTCGGCCACGACACCCCGGGCGCTTCCGGCCGCGCCCACAGGTCGGCATCCACGCCGAATGTCACCTGCGTATTCGGCGACAGCAAAAAGTGCAGGCTGTGGTTGGCGCTCACGTAACCCCAGCCGCTGTACAGCGTCAGCAGCACGTTGGCGGCATCGGCGCTGGTTTGGGCATGCAGGCTGGCGTAGGGATTGTCGAAGCCGGTGCTGCCGAAACGGTCGATGTCCGTGCCCGCGATCTCGTTCCCTTCCTGGTCATATACGTGCGCATAGGCATGGGTGGCCTGGCTGTTGAAGCCGATCCACGGGTCGATGCCATCGTCCGGCGCCAGGTCGAGCAGGCGATAGCCGAGTTGGCCGAGGGTGACGCCGGCCGCTTGCTGGGCCAGGGCGGGAGCGGTGGAGGTGGCAGCCAGTAGGGCGATGGCGCCGGCTGCGAGGACGTGCTGCAGTTGCATGGTGTCTCCAGAAATAAGGTCAAGCTGCACTGTACGGCAGCGTCCGCCAGAGACTTTATGACACGTCAATACCCGGTCGGCATGCATTCAGGCAACGAGGTGCGCGCCAGCAGCGCGCCGGCCCCGCTGCTAAGATAGGTCCCCCTCGCCATCCCGACCGAAAAACGACCCATGACAGATAACTCCCAGAAAAGCGGCACCGGCTTCGCCGCCGCCACGCCACCGACGGCCAACGTGATCACGACCGATACCGAGGGCCTCAGCGCCGGCTGGATCGACCTGGACGTGAACGGCCAGGCCGTGCCGCAGACTATTCCCGTTTACCGCGCCCAGCCCGAAGGCAAATCGGATCTGCCCGTGGTCCTGGTGATCTCGGAAATCTTCGGCGTCCACGAACACATCGCCGACGTCGCGCGCCGCTTCGCCAAGCAGGGTTACCTGGCGCTGGCGCCGCAGCTGTTCGTGCGCCAGGGCGACCCGTCCGCCATCGCCGACATTCCCACGCTGTTCCGCGACATCGTCTCGAAAGCGCCGGATGCCCAGGTGAACGGCGACCTCGATGCCTGCGTGGCCTGGGCCGCGCGCAACGGCGGCAACGTCGACAAGCTGGGCATCACCGGCTTCTGCTGGGGCGGACGCGTGACCTGGCTGTACGCGAGCCACAACCCGAAGGTGAAGGCGGGCGTGGCCTGGTACGGCCGCCTGGCCGGCGACACCAACGCCAACCAGACCAGCCACCCGGTCGACGTCGCGCCGACGCTGCGCGTGCCCGTGCTGGGCCTGTACGCCGCCCAGGACACCGGCATCCCGCTCGATACCGTGGAGCGGATGAAGGCGGCGCTGGCGCAAGGCAGCAGCGGTTCCGAGTTCGTGGTCTATCCGGATGCCGGCCACGCCTTCTATGCCGACTACCGCCCGAGCTACAACGCGCGGGATGCGCAGGATGGCTGGAACCGTGCCCTGGACTGGTTCCGGCGGCACGGCGTCGCCTGACGCCGGGAGTACTGCCGAGTTGCACGGACGCGGGCCGGGGAGGGTACAATGCCCGGCTCGCATACGATCAATAAGAAGAGGCTCTTAAATCGATCCCGTCCTCATCTCCATCCTGCTGGCCACCGGGCTGGCGGGCGTTGTCAGCATCACGGCTGCCGCGGTGTTTTCATTTACCTTGCTCTCGAAAGTGGTCGAGCGCATGGTCAGCCTGTCGGTCGGCATCATGCTGTCGACCTCATTGCTGCACGCGCTGCCGGAGGCGTTCGAGTCGAAGGCGGATCCGCACAAGCTGTTCGCGACCCTGCTCGGCGGCCTGCTGGCTTTCTTCCTGCTGGAGAAGGTGGCCCTGATGCGCCACTCGCACCACCACGAAGGCGACGGCCACCACCATCATCACGGCCACGACGCGCAGCAGGCCGGCAAGGCCGGCTGGATGATCCTGATCGGCGACGGCATGCACAACTTCACCGACGGCATTTTGATCGCGGCGGCGTTTCTCGCCAATCCGCAACTGGGCATCGTCACCGGCGTGGCCATCATCGCCCACGAGATCCCGCAGGAGATCGGCGACTTCATCGTGCTGCTGAACGCCGGTTTTTCACGCGTGCGCGCCTACGTCTTCAACCTCTTGTGCAGCCTGCTGGCGGTGGCCGGCGGCCTGCTTGGCTACTACACCCTGGAAAATGCCAGCGACCTGGTGCCCTACGTGCTGGTGTTCGCGTCCTCGGGCTTCATCTACATCGCCGTGAGCGATTTGATGCCGCAGATGCAGCGCCGTGCCACGCTGCGCGAATCGATCCCGCAGGTGCTGCTGATCGGACTGGGGGTGGTGATCGTGTTGTTGCTGACACATGGACACTGAGGGGCACTGAGGGCCATTGACGGCCACCGAGGGCCATTGAGGCGCATTAACCTCATGCGGGCCGGATATTGCGCCGCAAGATTGACAGCCTGATTTCTTCCATTTTATGCTGAATCGTTAGTCGGGATGCAGCGCAATGCGCAGCGCAATGCGAAGTTCAATGGAGAGAACCATGGCAAGCCTGGTCAGTCAACTCGCGGCCCAAGTCGTCGCGGCGCTGCGCGAAAAACCGTGGCGCTTCGGTTACGTGCTCGGCGCACTGGTGGTCTCGGTGGTCCTGTTCACGATGGCGGACCTCCTGCCCGCCCCGTACGACTACAGCCGCTGATTCAGCTGCCGGTGGCGACCGGCCGTGACGGATCGGCGCTCCACTCGCTCCACGATCCCGGATACAGCGCCGCGCCGGGCAGAGCGGCCACTTCCAGCGCCAGCAGGTTGTGGCAGGCGGTCACGCCGGAGCCGCACTGCATGATCGCCCGCGCCGGATCGCCCACGACGCTCCCCAGCTCCGCCCGCAGCTGCGCCGGTGCCTTGAAGCGGCCGTCGGCCTGCAGGTTGTCCTTGAAGAAGCGGTTCTTCGCGCCCGGGATGTGGCCGCCGACCGGGTCGATGGTCTCGTTCTCGCCGCGGAAGCGGTCCGGCGCGCGCGCATCGACGACCGTGCGGCCGCCATCCTGCACGTTCTGCAAGACCTCGTTGACGTCGACGCTGGCCACCAGCGCATCGCGCAGTGCGATCGTGCCGCGGGCACGTGGGGCAGGGACTTCGGTCGACAGCGCATTGCCCGCAGCCTGCCAGGCCGGCAGGCCGCCATCCAGCACCGCCACCGCCTCGTGGCCGACCCAGCGCAGCATCCACCACACGCGCGCCGCGAACATGCCGCCGTGGGCGTCGTAGGCGACGACCTGGGTGGCGTCGTCGATGCCCCAGGCGCGCAGCTGCTCGATGAAGGCCTCGCGCTGCGGCAGCGGATGGCGGCCGCGGAAGGCGCCGTCGCTGCCGTCGGCTTGCGGATGGCGTTTGGCGCCCGACAGCGCGGTCTCGACATCGGCGAACTGCGCCTGCGGCAGGTGTCCCGCCGCATAGGCGTCGCGGCCCGCGGCCAGGTTCACCAGGTCGTGCCGGCAGTCGAGCACGACCCAGGCCGGATCAATGATGTGGGCGGCCAGGGTGGCGGGGTCGATCAGGGTCGTATACATGGGAGGCTCCTTATTCGCTGGCGATGGGGTCGGTGTCCTTGACGACGGCGCCGCGCGCCGTTTTCTGCGTATTGTAGAACGT
>JAKOOD010000149.1 GCA_022701635.1 Burkholderiaceae bacterium
GCCGCCTTGGTGAAGCTGCCCGCCTCAACGACCCGCACGAATGCCCGCATTGCATCGAAACGATCCATGTATGCCTCAAGCAGCTTGAATTGTTTGGATTATACAAACAGTCATGACGTGGTTTGCCTGTTTATCACGAAACCGCGCGCAGATAAAGTCGTGTCGATAGCGATATCACGCATTCGACCCCTTACATGAAAGCGAACCATGACAAAGCGCGACATCGTTTTTCCGCCTGGACGGCAGGCCTTGTACGAGAAAAACCGCTACTCCCCGGCCATCCGGTCCAACGGCTTCCTGTTCGTCTCGGGGCAGGTCGGCAGCCGCGAGGACGGCTCTCCCGAGCCCGACCTGGAAGCGCAGGTCAGGCTGGCGTTCGACAACCTGAATGCGATCCTGCGCGCGGCGGGCGGCAGTTTCGCGGACGTCGTCGACGTCACCGTGTTCATCGTGGATCCGTCGTCCCGCTTCGAGACGATCTGGAAAGTGGCGTCCGACTACTGGGGCGAAGCGCCCCATCCGACGCTGACGGGCATCGGGGTGACCTGGCTGTATGGTTTCCAGTTCGAGATCAAGGTGATCGCCAGGATCCCGGAAGGCAGCGCCGGATGACGCGGCTCAGTGCCCCCGCTTCTGCACCAGTCCGGTCCCGATCCCGTGGCGGCGGATTTCGCTCACCGCCGTCACCGTGCCGTCCGGGTTGAACACGATCGCATTCGCCGCCCCGATCTCCTCGGGCGGCGGGGTGGCTTCCCACTTGTGGCCGAACGCTTCCAGCGCTTTCGCCTGGGCGCTGCCCGTGAAGCCCGGCTCGACCGAGGTCTCCTTGGCGTTCCGCTGCGACAGGCGCGGCGCGTCGATCGCCTGGTCCATCGGCATGCCGAGGTCGATGTAGTTGACGATGGCCTGCAGCACGGTGGTGATGATGGTCGCGCCACCCGGGCTGCCGATGGTGAAGGCCGGCTTGCCGTCCTTCAGCACGATGGTCGGCGCCATGCTGCTGCGCGGACGCTTGCCGGCTTCGGGGATGTTGGGCGCCGGGCCGGTGAAATCGAAGTCGGTCATCTCGTTGTTCAGCAGGAAGCCGTAGCCCGGCACCACGATGCCGCTGCCGCCCCAGGATTCGATGGTGAAGGTGTAGGAGACGATGTTGCCTTCCTTGTCCGACACCGTGAAGTGGGTGGTGTGCAGGCCTTCCTGCTGGATCACGCCCTGGCGCGGGCGCAGCGGGAAGCTCTGGTCGTTCTCATATAAAAAGGCGTCGCCGGCCGCGACCACGGCGGTGGCCTTGTCGGCGCGGATCAGCGAACGGCGCTGGGCCGCGAACTGCTTGGACAGCATGCCGTCGACCGGTGCGTCGACGTATTCCGGGTCGGCCAGGTAGGCGTTGCGGTCGGCGAAGGCCAGGCGCGAGGCCTCCAGGTACAGGTGTTCGACGTTCGCGCGGGGCATCGACTTGAGGTCGTAGCCTTCCAGGATGTTGAGGGCCTCGGCCACCGCGATGCCGCCGCTGCTGGGCAGGGGCATGCCGTAGATGTCGTAGCCGCGGTAGGTCGAGCGGATCGGCTGGCGGATGCGCGCCTCGTAGTTGGCGAGGTCGGCCAGCGTCATGTTCCCGGTGCGTACCGAGACGCCGGCGGCGAGCGGCGGCCGGTTGACGGCGTCGACGATGGCCTGCGCCAGCGGCCCCTGGTAAAACGCTTTGTAGCCCTTGGCGCCGAGCTCGCGGTAGGTCTTGGCCAGGTCCGGATTCTTCAGCAGGGTGCCGGCCGGGACGGCCTTGCCGTTCCTCATGTAGAGCTGGCTGGTGCTGGTGAACTGCTGGAATTTCTTTTCATTCTCGGCCACCAGGTGATGGAAGGTGTCGCTGACCGTAAAGCCCTTGGTGGCCACGTCGATGGCCGGCGCCAGCACCTGTTTCAAGGACATGGTGCCGTAGCGTTCCAGCGCTTCGTGCCAGCCGCGCACCGTGCCCGGCACGCCGACCGAGGCGCCGCTGGCGACCGCGGTATCGAAGTCGATCGGCTTGCCGTTCTCCATGAACACCGACGGGCTGAAGGCGGCCGGGGCGGTCTCGCGGTGGTCGACCGTGACCACGCGTTTATCTTTGGCCAGGTAGATCACCATGAAGCCGCCGCCGCCGATGCCGCAGCTGAACGGATCGGTGACGCCGAGCGTCGCGGCGGCGGCCACCGCGGCGTCGATCGCATTGCCGCCCTTGTTGAGGATGGCGATTGCCGCTTCCGAGGCTTTTTCGCTGATGGTGGCGACGGCGCCGCCGGTACCGGTCGAGACCGGGGTCTTGGCGAAGGCAAGGGGAGGCGGCAGTACGATCGACAGGATCAGGGCGCCGGCGAGCGCTTTGGTGGCAGTGGTCATGGGCGGGGAGGTGAGTGGGGATTCGTCGGGGCAGTGATGGTCAGCGTCACCGGCATCAGGTCGGCCGTCCTGGCCGCGCCGGTGCGCGCCGCCGGGACGCTGCCCAGGTCGAGGGCGACGTGCGCGCCGTGCAGGGCGGCCGGCATGGCGACCGGCTGGTCGGGACCGAGGGTGAATTCTTCGCTGCCGTCGCGGTCTTGCAGGATGAAGCGGAAAGCCATGCGGCCGGCCCAGATGCAGCGCACGTTGGCGGGACAGCGGCTGTCGCTGAAGCTGTCGTAGGTGAGCGTCACGCCGCGCGCCAGGTCGAGGCGCTGGCGCGGCTGCAGCACGTAGGTGGCATCGTGGAGCGGCGCCGCCGCGCAGCCGGCCAGGGCCAGCACGGCGGCGGCGCCCAGCATCTGCATCCAACCCTGGGGTAAAGACCGGTACGGCGTCATCGGACCATCCATATGATTGCGTCCGTTCATGATAGCAAAGTCGTCAGCCTGCCCGCATCCGGCTGGACGGCTTGGAGCGCCTAACAAAACCTTCAGGGCAAGAGATGCGGCTTGCCGACGCATCGTCGAAGACAGTACGAATGGTCGGCGAGACGATGCAACGCCGCCATGGAGGTTTTGTTCGGTGCTCTTACTTCTTGTCGGCCGGCGGCAGCTTGACTTCGGGCAGGAACAGCAGCGCCACCAGGCCCACCAGCACGATCACGGTGCCGGCGCCGAAGATGTTGGCGATCGCATGGCGGTAGACCGCCTGCAGCGCCGGATCGAGCATGACACCGGTGCCGGCGCTGGCGGCCGCCGCGATGCCGTGCGCATGCAACTGGTGCGCCAGGATCGCGCCCGAGCCGGTCACGCCCAGCAGGCCGCCGAGCGATCGGAAGAAGGTCAGCATCGCGGTGCCGACGCCGCGCCGCGCCACCGGCAGCGCATACTGGACCACGATGGTCATGTTCGGCATCACCAGGCCCAGGCCGGCGCCCAGCATGAAGATCGCCGGTTCGA
>JAKOOD010000155.1 GCA_022701635.1 Burkholderiaceae bacterium
CGCAGGGCGGTGTGCAGGACCGCGCGGTTTTCGGTCAAATTGATCTTGTCGCCATTGAACATGGCATCGCGCAGGCGCTCGACGCCGCGTTCCTGTGCCAGCGCTTTCAGCAGTTCAAGCGTGCGCCCGTCCAGACGGTTTTTTGAATAGTCTAGGAACAGCCCGGCGGCTTCCACCGACAGACGCTCGAAGCGTTGCGGATCGGCAGCGAACAGATCGCGCATCTGCCAGTCTTTGGCCTTGGCGGCGTGGTTGGTGAGCGCCTGGTAGGCGGTGGAGCTGGTCAAGGGTGGTTGGCGCATGGTGATGGACGGTATGATGTCATTTTGTGCAGGTTATCGAATAATACAGGAAACGGGCGTAAATTCACTACATAAAAGCGTCGCGCTGCGCTGTGTTTCGATGATAGCGGCAGAACATTTGCCGGTTGAATGCGTGGGCACGGGGTGCCCACCCTACGAAACGCAAGCACCGCGGGTCATCTATACAGTGCAATGATCCAGCTCAGCAGTAGGGTGGGCACCCCGTGCCCACGCTGGACGTCGAGATCACGGAACTTCAAACAAGGCCCCCACATGCGCCCACGCCTGTTTTGTAGTAAAATTTCAGAAATCTAATTCATAAGGAACGATCATGGTGCATCCCGTAGTAGAGAAGGTGACCCAGCGCATCATCGAGCGCAGCCGTCCGTCGCGCCGGGCCTACCTTGCCCACCTCGACGCAGCGCGGGTGAAAGGCGTGCAGCGCGGTACGCTGGCGTGCACGAACCTGGCCCACGGTTTCGCCGCTTTCCCGGCCAACGACAAGCTCAAGCTGCGCGAACAGAAGCAGCCGTCGGTGGCCATCGTTTCGTCGTACAACGACATGCTCTCGGCGCACCAGCCGTTCGAGTATTTCCCGAAAGTGATCAAGGAAGCCGTGCGCGAAGTCGGCGCCGTGGCCCAGTTCGCCGGCGGCGTGCCCGCCATGTGCGACGGCGTCACCCAGGGCCAGCCGGGCATGGAACTGTCGCTGTTCTCGCGCGACACCATCGCCATGTCGACCGCGATCGCGCTGTCGCACAACATGTTCGACGCCAGCCTGTACCTCGGCATCTGCGACAAGATCGTGCCGGGCCTGCTGATCGGCGCGCTGCACTTTGGCCACATCCCGGGCATCTTCGTGCCGGGCGGCCCGATGACGACCGGTATCTCGAACAAGGAAAAGGCCGCGGTGCGCCAGCGCTACGCGAAGGGCCTGGCCACGCGCGAGGAACTGCTCGAGGGCGAAGCCCAGGCCTACCACGGCGCCGGCACCTGTACCTTCTACGGCACCGCCAACAGCAACCAGATGCTGATGGAAATGATGGGCCTGCACCTGCCGAACGCCGCCTTCGTCACCCCGGGCACCCCGCTGCGCGATGCGCTGACCCGCGCCGCGTCCCAGCACGCGGTCAAGATTTCGCAGCAGGGCGGCAGCTACATGCCGATCGGCCACATCGTCGACGAGAAATCGATCGTCAACGCCATCGCCTCGCTGCACGCGACCGGCGGCTCGACCAACCACACGATGCACCTGATCGCCATCGCGCGCGCAGCCGGTATCGTGGTCGACTGGAACGACTTCGACGAGCTGTCGAAAGTGGTGCCGCTGCTGGCGCGCGTCTATCCGAACGGCGATGCCGACGTCAACCACTTCCAGGCCGCCGGCGGCCCGGCCTTCGTCATCCGCGAACTGCTGGACGGCGGCTTCGCCCACGACGACGTCAACACCATCCTCGGCCACGGCCTGCGCAACCACTGCAAGGAACCGTTCCTGGACGAGAACGACAACGTGGTCTGGAAAGACCTGCCGGAACAGAGCGGCGACGAAGCGGTGCTGCGCAAGGTCACCAATCCGTTCAGCGACAACGGCGGCCTGATCCTGGTGCAGGGCAACCTGGGCCGCGCCGTGATGAAGATCTCGGCGGTCAAGAAGGAACACCACATCGTCGAAGCGCCGGCCAAGACCTTCGATTCGCAGGAAGACTTCATGCACGCCTACCAGGCGGGCCAGCTGAACCAGGACTTCGTCGCCGTGATCCGTTTCCAGGGCCCGCGCGCCAACGGCATGCCGGAACTGCACGCGCTGACCCCGGCGCTGGCGAATTTGCAGGATGCCGGCTACCACGTGGCGATGGTCACCGACGGCCGCATGTCGGGCGCCTCGGGCAAGGTGCCGGCCGCGATCCACGTGTCGCCGGAAATCCTGGCAGGCGGTCCGCTCGGCCTGGTGCGCGATGGTGATATCATCCGTGTCGATGCCACCCAGGGCACGCTGGAAGCGCTGGTGCCCGCGGATATCTGGGCCTCGCGCAAGATGGCGACCGCCGACCTGAGCTCCAGCCACATCGGCATGGGCCGCGAACTGTTCGACGTGTTCCGCAAGTCGGTCAGCGCCGCGGAAGAGGGCGCCGCCCACTTCCCGCTGCCGTCGCTGCGCGATACCGTCGTTCCCCTGCACGAAGGCACCGACACCGGCGAGATCATGCCGGGTTCCGATGAAGATTTCCTGTTCCGTAAAAACAAGTGAGACGCATTTACCATGACGATGAGTACGACTATGAACCTGCTTGACATCATGCGCTCGGCGAGCGTGATCCCGGTCATCGCGATCGACGACCCGGACCACGCCGTGCCGCTGGCCAAGGCCCTGGTCGCGGGCGGTATCCGCGTGCTGGAAGTGACGCTGCGCACGAAGCACGGCCTGCAGGCGATCCGCGACATGGCCCAGATCGAAGGCGCCATCGTCGGCGTCGGCACGCTCACCCAGCCGGAGGAATTCGCCCAGGCGCGCGACGCCGGCGCGGTGTTCGGCGTGTCGCCGGGCCTGACCCCGGCCCTGATCGATGCCGCCAAGTCGAGCGGCCTGCCGCTGCTGCCGGGCTGCATGACCCCGTCCGAAGTGATGGTGGCGCGCGAGGCCGGCTTCAAGCAACTGAAGCTGTTCCCGGCCGTGCCGGCGGGCGGCGTCGGCATGCTCAAGGCGATCGCCGGCCCGCTGCCGGACGTGACCTTCTGCCCGACCGGCGGCATCTCGATCGAGACCGCGCCGCAGTTCCTGGCACTCAAGAACGTGGCCTGCGTGGGCGGCTCCTGGCTGACCCCGGCGGACGCGATGAAGGCCGGCGACTGGGACCTGATCACCGAGCTGGCGCGTTCGGCCGCGGCGCTGCGCGCAGCCTGAACCAGCCGGGAAACCGAGCCATGAAACGCCTGGCGCGTGGCCTCACGCCAGGCGAGATCGCGATGGCGTCGCTGCTGTTCGGCGACGCCATTGATTACGGCAGGGTGCGCGTCCATAACCGTCCCTATCTGCCCCTCGGCCTGCAGCCCAGGAACTGCGCGATGACGCCGAACGGCAGCATCTATTTTCATCATTCCTGCTTCCTGCCCG
>JAKOOD010000166.1 GCA_022701635.1 Burkholderiaceae bacterium
GCATGGGCATGACCGCGGTCGTCGACGCCGATGGCCGTCCGGTCGGCGTGTTCACCGACGGCGACCTGCGCCGCCTGATCGCCAAGGTCCAGGATTTCAGCAAGGTCGTGATCCGCGACGTCATGCATGCCGATCCGCGCCGCATCCACCCGGAGCAGCTGGCGGTCGACGCCGTCGCCGTGATGGAAGAATTCCGCATCAACCAGATGCTGGTGGTGGACGCCGACAATAAACTGGTCGGTGCGCTGCACATCCACGACCTGACCCGCGCCAAGGTGATCTGATGGTCACGCCTTTAGCCCACATGGAGCGCGCGGCGCGTGTCAAGGTCATGATCTTCGACGTCGACGGTGTCTTGACCGACGGCAGCCTGACCTACAACGCCGACGGCGAAATCACCAAGACCTTCTTCGTGCTGGACGGCCTCGGCATCCAGCTGCTGAACCGCACCGGCGTGCGCACGGCGATCATCAGCGCCAGGAATTCGCCGATCGTGGTCAAGCGCGCGGCCGACCTCGGCATCACCCACGTGTTCCAGGGCCAGCACGACAAGCGCATCGCGTTTGCCGAGCTGCTCGAGAAGACCGGCGTGACGGCCGAGGCGTGCGGCTACATCGGCGATGACGTGATCGACCTGCCGCTGCTCACGCGGGTCGGCTTCGCGGTGACGGTGCCGAGCGGCCATCCGGAAGTGCAGCACCGCGCGCACTACGTGACCAGGAACCCGGGCGGGCGCGGCGCCGTGCGCGAAGTGTGCGACCTGGTGATGCGCGCCCAGGGCACCTACGACCAGGCGCTCGCGCCGTATTTCGGTTGATCGAACGGACGGATAACGGATAACGTCATGGCACAGTACAAACGGACCGCGCACCGGGGCAAGCTCCTGGCCCTGATGCTGAGCGCCCTGTTTCTCGCCTTCGGCAGCTTCTGGCTGCTGCAGATCATGAGCAGCGACGGCGGCGTCGGACCGGTCAACGTGGGCAACGATCCCGACTACATCGTCGAGAACTTCAGCTTCGTGCGCATGGCCGAAACCGGCAAGCCGCGCTACGTGATCTCGGGCGAGCGCCTGACCCACCGCCCGGCCGACAACAGCTCGGTGATCGACAAACCCGTGGTGCAGGGCCTGAACACCGAGCATCCGCCGATGACCATGACCGCCCAGCAAGCGCTGGTCAGCCAGAACCAGAACCAGGTCGACCTGAGCGGCGACGTCGACATCCAGCGGCCCGGCGCCGCCAACGCCCGGCCGCTGCGCGTGCGCACCGAGGCGCTGACCTTCCTGCCCGACGAGGACATCGCGAAGACCGACCGGGCGATCGAAATGAAGGTGGGGACGGCGACCGCGCACGGCGTCGGCATGGTCGCCAACAACGCCACGCAACAGGTGGAGCTGGGCGGGCGCGGCAAGATCGTCTTCCCGCCACGCAGCGCACGCTGATATGCACGCAATGAGGAACCGCATCCAATGAACAAGATCTTTGCCACCGCAGCACTGTTCCTGCCCCTGGCCCTGGCCAGCCTGCAGGCATCGGCGGAACGGGCGGATTCGCTCAAGCCGACTTCCATCAAGTTCGCCGATGCCCACATCGACGAGGCCACCCAGACCCGCACCTTCACCGGCGGCGTGGTGCTGACCCGCGGCACGCTCACGGTCATGGCCGACAAGGCGGTGGCCACCGAAACGCCCGACGGCTACAGCTACCTGACCCTGACCGCGGCGCCGGGCAAGTTCGTGAGCTTCCGCCAGAAGAGCGACCGCGGTCCCGACCAGTGGTTCGAAGGGCGCGCCGAGCGCATCGAATACGACGACCGCGCCGAACTGGTAAAACTGTTCTCGAAGGCCGTCATCAAGCAGAGCGAAGGCCCGACGGTGACCCAGGAAATGGACAGCGAATACATCGCCTACGACAGCCGCAAGGAACTGCTGGTCGGGTACAACGACCCCACCGGCGCCAGCGTGCCGGGCAAGGGCCGCGGCACCATGATCTACCAGCCGCTGCGCAAGACCGCGGCCACCGCTCCGGCCGCGCCGGCGCCGGCCGCGGCACGCTGATATCTACAAGGACCTGCATCCAATGAAAAAAACAATCGCCGTCGTCGCGCTGTCGCTGGCGGCCCTGAACGCCGCGGCCGAGCGCGCGGATGCGCAAAAGCAGGCCGCCATCGAGTTCGACCAGGCCCACATCGACGAAGTCACCCAGATCCGCACCCTGACCGGCCGGGTGGTGCTCACGCGCGGCACCCTGACGGTCAAGTCGGACAAGGCGGTGCTCAAGGAATCGCCCGAAGGCTATATGGTCCTGACCCTGACGGCGGCGCCGGGCAAGCTCGCCACCTTCCGCCAGAAGCGCGACGGCGGCCCCAACCTGTGGGTCGAGGGCCAGGCCCAGCGCATCGAATACGACGAGCGCACCGAACTCGTGAAGCTGTTCTCGGACGCCACCGTCCGCCAGCTCGAGAACGGCCGCCTGTCGAGCGAAGTGAACGGCGCCTTCATCTCCTACGACAACCGCACCGAACAGGCGAACGTCGGCGGCAATGCCGGTGGCCAGAGCACGCCGGGGCAGGGCCGCAACACGCTGATCCTGGCACCGCGCCGTGGCGCCGCGGCCGCACCGGCGGCCACCCCGGCGCCGGCCGCGGGCAATCCGGCAGAGTCCTCTTCGTCTTCAGGAAAGCAATAATGGAATTACGCGCAGAAGCCACCGCCATCCAGGCCGGCAGCAGCACCCTTACCGCCAAGGGCCTCCAGAAAAGCTACGGCAAGCGCCTGGTGGTCCGCGACGTCTCGCTGCAGGTCGCCTGCGGCGAAGTGGTCGGCCTGCTGGGCCCGAACGGCGCCGGCAAGACCACCTCGTTCTACATGATCGTCGGCCTGGTGCCGTCGGACGCCGGCAGCATCGACATCAACGGCAACGACGTCACCGGCCTGCCGATCCACCGCCGCGCCTTGCTCGGCCTGTCCTACCTGCCGCAGGAAGCATCGGTGTTCCGCAAGCTGACGGTCGAGGAAAACATCCGCGCCGTGCTGGAACTGCAGCGCGAGAACGGCAAGGCCTTGTCCAAGGCGCGCATCACCGAGCGCCTGAACGAACTGCTGGCCGAACTGCAGATCGAGAAGCTGCGCGAGAACCCGGCGCTGTCGCTGTCGGGCGGCGAGCGGCGCCGCGTCGAGATCGCGCGCGCGCTGGCGACCAACCCGCGCTTCGTGCTGCTCGACGAACCGTTCGCCGGCGTCGATCCGATCGCGGTGATCGAGATCCAGCGCATCGTGCGCTTCCTGAAGGAGCGCGGCATCGGCGTCCTGATCACGGACCACAACGTGCGCGAGACCCTCGGTATCTGCGACCGCGCTTACATCATCAACCAGGGCGCGGTGCTCGCATCCGGACGCCCCGACGATATCATCGCCAATGAATCGGTCCGCCGCGTCTACCTGGGTGAACATTTCCGGATGTAGTCATGAAACAGACGCTGCAACTCAAGACATCACAGCACCTTGCACTGACCCCGCAACTGCAGCAGTCGATCCGGCTGCTGCAGCTGTCCACGCTCGAATTGCACCAGGAGATCGAGCAGGTCCTGAGCGATAACCCGCTGCTCGAGCGGCTCGACGATCCGCTCGACCGTTCGGTGCGCCTGCTGGCCGACGGCGCCATCAACCACAATGCCGCGACGCCGGGCGAATCCCCGGCACCGGGCCAGACCGCGAATGGAGAAGAGGGCAACGGCAACGGCAGCGGCAGCGAAGGCGAAGCGCCGGAAGGCGGCGCGGACGGCGGCGGCAGCGGCGACGGCGATGGCGGCGACTGGGGCGAGCCCGGACGCGGCAGCGGCGGCGACGACGAAGATGGCCGCCCGCAGCTGGAAGCCAGCCCGGTCACCCTGCGCGAACACCTGATGGAACAGGTGCGCATGACCTGCAGCGCGGCGCGCGACTGCGCGCTGGTCGAGCTGGTGGTCGACGCGCTCGACGACAACGGCTACCTGGAAGAAGCGCTGGACGACATTCACGCGCGCCTGCCGGAAGAGCTGGAAATCGAATTCGACGAGCTGCGCACCGCGCTGGCGATGGTGCAGAGCATGGACCCGCCGGGCGTGGGCGCGCGCAGCGCGGCCGAGTGCCTGGCGCTGCAGATCCGCCGCATGCCGGGCGTGCCGCTGGTCACCCGGCGCATGGCGCTGACCATCGTCGAAAAGTACCTCACCTGGTTCGCCCAGCGCGAATTCAACAAGCTGAAAAAGGCGCTCGACTGCGACGACGAAGACCTGCGCGAAGCCCAGGCCGTCATCCGCCAGTGCAATCCGCACCCGGGCGCCGCCTTCGCGTCCGACGTGTCCGACTTCGTGGTGCCGGACGTGATCGTGCGCCGCGCCAAGGACGGCTGGAGCGTGCAGCTGAACCCCGAAGTGATGCCGCGCCTGCGTGTCAACAGCCTGTACGCGCAGGCGCTCAAGCAGGGCAAATCGGAGACCCAGCTGGGCGCGCAATTGCAGGAAGCGAAGTGGCTCATCAAGAACATGCGCCAGCGTTTCGACACCATCCTGCGCGTGGCCCAGGCCATCGTCGACCGCCAGCGCAACTTCTTCTCGCACGGCGCGGTTGCCATGCGGCCCCTTGTTTTACGCGAGATAGCTGATACACTAGGTCTACACGAGAGCACAATCTCTCGCGTAACAACGCAGAAATACATGCTGACACCGCACGGCATGTTCGAGCTGAAGTATTTTTTTGGGAGCCACGTGGCGACCGAAGCAGGGGGCGAAGCCTCCTCGACGGCGATTCGTGCGCTCATCGTGCAACTCACAGGAGCCGAAGACCCCAAGAATCCATTGTCCGATAGCAAGATCGCGGAAATGCTGGGGGAACAGGGAATGGTCATTGCGCGCCGTACGGTCGCAAAGTATCGCGAAGCGTTAAAAATCCCGCCCGTCAGCCTCCGCAAATCTCTGTAACAGCAGCTGTCCGCTGCGCGCACTTTTTATCAGCGTTCGGACAGCCGCGCATTTTCAGGAGGAGTGTGTATGAATCTCACCATCAGTGGTCATCATCTCGATGTCACCCCCGCCATCCGTGAATACGTGCAGAACAAGCTGGAACGCATTACCCGCCATTTCGATCAAGTGATCGACTCCCACGTCATCCTCTGCATCGACAACCTTACCCAGAAAGACAAACGCCAGAAGGCCGAGATCAACCTGCGTGTTGCCGGCAAGATCCTCCATATCACGAGCGCCGCGCATGACCTGTATGCCGCGATCGACATGTTGATGGACCGCCTCGACCGCCAGGTCGTCAAATACAAGCAGATGCTGCAAAATCACAGTCACACCGCGCTCAAGCGCCTGACTGAAGAAGGAGGAGAGGCTCCGGCCACGGCATAGGCTGCCGGCTGAAGCATCGTAGACTAAGGGCGCATGGGGCGCCCTTTTTGCTTTTTGGCGCCTTCTGCACGTTACAATGTTATTTTAAAATCCATAAAAAATAACATGAGTGAAACCGTGGAGACCCGGATCGCCAATGGCACCGGCATCATTACCCTGAACCGGCCGAAAGCCCTGAATTCGCTGTCGCTCGACATGGTGCGGGCACTGGCCGACGCGCTGCTGGCCTGGCGCGACGAACCTGCGGTGGCGGCGGTACTCATCCGCAGCAGCAGCGAAAAAGCCCTGTGCGCCGGCGGCGATATCCGCTTCTTTCACCAGGTCGGACAGCTGCCACCGCAGGGCGGCAGCGCGCTGCTCGAGGATTTCTTCACCGAAGAATACGCCCTGAATCACCTGATTCATTTCTATCCGAAACCATATATTGCGCTGATGGACGGCGTGGTGATGGGCGGCGGCATGGGCATTGCCCAGGGCGGCCCGGACTGCGCGCTGCGCATCGTGACCGAGCGCACGAAAATGGCGATGCCCGAAGTAAACATCGGCATGTTCCCCGACGTCGGCGGCAGCCATTTCCTGTCGCACGCGCCGGGACGGCTGGGCTGGTACCTCGGCCTTACCGGCGCCACCATCGGCGCCGCCGACGCGCGCTACGTGGGGCTGGCCGACATCTTCGTCCCGTCGGCGCAGTTGCCGGCCCTGGATGCGCTGCTGGCGTCGACGCCCGGCGCCGATGTGTCCGCTGCGATCCGCGCCTTTGCCGCACCGTTCGCCGGCCAGGCCGGCAACAGCGAACTGGAAGCGCAGCGGGCGCTGGTCGACCGCTGCTTCGGCGCCGCCTCGGTGGCGGACACCATGGCCGCACTCGAACGGGAAACCGACCCGTTCGCGCACAAGGCGCTGGCCGCGATGCGCCAGCGCTCGCCGCTGATGATGTGCGTGACGTACGAACTGCTGGTGCGCGGCGCTTCGCTCGGCGTGGCCGATTGCCTGCGGCTGGAACGCGCGCTGGTGCGCCGCACCTTCGAGCATGGCGAGATCCTGGAAGGCGTGCGCGCCCTCGTCATCGACAAGGACAATGCGCCACGGTGGAATCCTCCGGCGCTGGCGCAGGTCACGCCCGGGACGGTGGCGGACTTCTTCGCGCCGGTGTGGCCGGCGCATGCCCATCCGCTGCGCCATCTCGACTAGCGCCGTGGACCCCGGCTTACTTCAGCCGCCGGCCGGCTGGCGCGCACGCTTGCAGGGCTACCGCTGGACCGCAGCGCTCGAGGGCTGTTCGGCAGCGGCGGTGTTCCGGCTCGACGCGCCCGGCCAGCCGTCGCTGTACCTCAAGACCGAGCCGGCCGAACTGCTGGCCGAACTGCCGGGCGAAGCCGAGCGCCTGCGCTGGCTGTCCGCCGCCGGCATCCCCTGTGCGCCGGTGCGCGGGTGGGAGCAAGAGGCGGGGCGCTACTGGATGCTGCTGGGCGAACTGCCCGGATGCAACCTGGAAGACGCCGTCCTCGATCCCGCGATCAAAGTGCGCCTCATGGCTGGGGCGCTGCGTGGCCTGCATGCGCTGGATCCCGCCGGCTGCCCGTTCGACCACCGCGCCGCGCTGCGCATGGGCCTTGCCAGCGCGCGCCTGCAGGCCGGCCTGGTCGACGGGGACGACCTCGACGAGGCGCATCGCGACCTGGCGCCGGCCGACCTGTTCGCGCGCCTGCGGGCGCAGGCGCCCGCGCGCGAGGACCTGGTGGTCACGCATGGCGACGCCTGCCTGCCGAACCTGATCGTGCAGCATGCGCAGGTCAGCGGCTGGATCGATTGCGGACGCCTCGGCGTGGCCGACCGCTGGCAAGACCTGGCGCTGGCCACGCGCGACATCCATGAGGTGCTGGGACCCGAGTGGGTCGCGCCGTTCCTGCGCGCGTACGGTGCGCAGCCCGACCCGGAACGCACGGCCTTCTATCGCCTGCTGGACGAGTTTTTCTGAGAGGAGCAGGACATATGGCATACGAAGAAATCGTGGGCGTGGCCGGCGGCGGCCTGATGGGCGTCGGCATCGCCACCAGGTTCGCGCTGGCCGGCCACGCGGTGGTGGTGGTCGAACCGGATGCGCAGCGCGCCGCCGGTATTCCCGCCGTGGCCGCAGGGATCCTGGCCGAGCTGCTGGACGCCGGCGTCAT
This sequence comes from Burkholderiaceae bacterium, assembly GCA_022701635.1. Classification (GTDB taxonomy): domain Bacteria; phylum Pseudomonadota; class Gammaproteobacteria; order Burkholderiales; family Burkholderiaceae_D; genus Telluria; species Telluria phyllosphaerae. The sequence goes on from JAKOOD010000166.1 coordinate 7,560, forward strand.
CGACAGGGCACGCCGCGATGGCGCGCTGGCGCGCCTGCGCGTGGCCGGCGCGCTCGATGCGCTGGCCGGTGCCGCCCTCGTCATCGAAGCGATCCCCGAGGTGCTGGCGACCAAGCACGCGCTGTATGCGCAGCTGGAAGCCGTGCTGGCGCCGGATGCCATCATCGCCAGCAACACCAGCGGTTTTCCGCCGGACGCGCTGGCCGCACAGATGCAGCGGCGCGCACGCTTCCTGGTCGCGCATTTCTGGAATCCGCCACATGCGATCCCGCTGGTCGAGGTGGTGCCGGGCAGCGCCACCGACGCCGCCGTGGTCGACCGCAGCGTCGCGCTGCTGGCGGGGATCGAGGCCGAGCCGGTGGTGCTGCAGGCCGCGATTCCCGGCTTCATCGGCAACCGCCTGCAATTCGCCGTGCTGCGCGAGGCCCTGCACATCGTGCGCTCGGGCGCGGCCACGCCGCAGACCGTGGACGCCGTGATGAAAGCCTGCCTGGGGCGCCGCTACAGCATCATGGGGCCGTTCGAAAGTGCCGACCTGGGTGGCCTGCATACCCTGGCGGGGATCGGCGCCAACCTGATGCCCGCACTGGCCAAGGACGAGGACGTGCTCGACCTGATGCGTGCCCACGTGGACAAGGGAGAGAACGGCGCCGCCAGCGGCCAGGGCTTCTACACCTGGGACGAGGACCGGATCGCGGACCTGAAGGCGCGCCGCCTGCGCCAGCTGGCCGGCAAATAATTCATAGAAAAATGGAAGGAGACCCCATGTCGTTCTTGATCGTCCTCGCCGCCCTGGCGTTCCTGATGCTGGCCGCCTACCGCGGCTACAGCGTCATTTTGTTCGCCCCGATCGCCGCGCTCGGCGCGGTGCTGCTCACCGAGCCCTCGGCCGTGGCGCCGGTATTCTCCGGCATCTTCATGGAAAAGATGGTCGGCTTCCTGAAGCTGTACTTCCCGGTCTTCATGCTCGGCGCCGTGTTCGGCAAGGTGATCGAGATGTCGGGCTTTTCGAAGTCGATCGTGCAGGCGGCGATCCGCTACATCGGCCGTTCGCGCGCGAACGCCGTGATCGTCGCCGTGTGCGCGCTGCTGACCTACGGCGGGGTGTCGCTGTTCGTGGTGGTGTTCGCGGTGTACCCGTTCGCGGCCGAGCTTTACCGGCAGAGCAACATCCCCAAGCGCCTGATGCCGGGCGCGATCGCCCTCGGCGCATTCTCGTTCACGATGGATTCGCTGCCGGGTACCCCGCAGATCCAGAACATCATCCCGACCACCTTCTTCAAGACCACCGGCTGGGCGGCGCCGGTACTGGGCACGATCGGTTCGCTGTTCATCATCGTGGTCGGCCTGGCCTACCTGGAATGGCGCCGCCGCGCCGCGGTGGCCGGCGGCGAAGGGTATGGCACGTCGCTGGCCAACGAGCCGCAGGCGATGGACACCGAGGCCCTGCCGCATCCGGCCATCGCCATCCTGCCGCTGATCCTGGTCGGCGTGGCCAACTTCGTGTTCACGCGCATGATTCCGGTCTGGTACGGCAGCGATGCCTATACGGTGCCGGCGTCGGTGCTGCCGGGCGTGCATGCGCCGGTGACCGCGACCGTGAAGACCGTGGTCGCGATCTGGGCGGTCGAAGCGGCGCTGCTGCTGGGAATCGTGCTGGTGGTCTTGAGCGCGTTCCGCCGCATCAGCAAGACGTTCGCGGATGGCTCCAGGACCGCCGTCGGCGGCGCGCTGCTGGCGGCGATGAACACGGCGTCGGAGTACGGCTTCGGCGGGGTGATCGCCGCGCTGCCGGGTTTCATCGTCGTCAGCGACGCCTTGAAGGGCATTCCGAATCCGCTGGTGAATGCGGCGGTGTCGGTCAGCTCGCTGGCCGGCATCACCGGGTCGGCCTCGGGCGGCATGAGCATCGCGCTGGCTGCCATGTCCGACCTGTTCATCCGCGGCGCCGAGGCCGCCCAGATCCCGATGGAAGTGCTGCACCGGGTGGTGGCCATGGCCAGCGGCGGCATGGACACGCTGCCGCATAACGGCGCGGTGATCACGCTGCTGGCGGTGACCGGGCTGACGCACCGCGAGTCTTACCGCGAGATTTTTGCGGTGACGATCATCAAGACGCTGGCGGTGTTCTTCGTGATCGGGGTGTTTTACCTGACCGGGTGGGTGTGAGCACCGCGGCGTTTCAGTTCAACCCGTGGTGCTGCTCGCGATGCCGCACCACCACCCGCTCGGTATCGCCGAAGTAGGCGCCCAGGCGCTCGGCCATGTACACCGAGCGGTGCTGGCCGCCGGTGCAGCCGACCGCCACCGTCAGGTAGCTACGGTTGTCCTTCTTGAACGAAGGCAGCCACTTGGCGACGAAGGCGCGGATGTCGGACAGGAGTTCGATCGCCTGCGGCTGGGCATCGAGGAAGGCGATCACGGGCTCGTCCTTGCCGGTCAGCGGGCGCAGGGCATGGTCGTAGTACGGGTTCGGCACCGCGCGCACGTCGAACACGAAGTCGGCGTCCAGCGGCACGCCGTGCTTGAAGGCGAAGGATTCGAAGTACAGCGTCAGCGGCGCGTACTCGATCTCGGTCAGTTCCTTGACCCAGGCACGCAGCTTGTTGGCCGACAGTTCCGAGGTGTCGATCACGTGGCCCAGCTTTTCGATCGGCAGCAGGCGCTCGCGCTCTTCCAGGATGCATTCGATCAGGGTGCGGCGCGACGACGGGTTGGCGCCCGGACGCAGTTCGTGCGACAGCGGATGGCTGCGCCGCGTTTCCGAGAAGCGCGCCACCAGCGAATGGGTGCTGGCGGTCAGGAAGATCACGCGCACTTCATGGTCTTCGCTGCGTAGCGACTGGACCGTCGACGGCAGTTCCGCCAGCGATTCGGCGCTGCGCGCATCGACCGCGACGGCGACGCACTTGTTCTTGTCGCCGTCGATGGTCTTGACCAGCGCCGGCAGCAGGGCAGGGGGGAGATTGTCGACGCAATAATAACCTGCGTCTTCGAGGACGTTCAGGGCCACGGATTTGCCGGAGCCCGAGATACCGGTAAGGAGAACGATGCGCATGCGGCAATGATACCGCATTAGCGCGCCTGATAAAGCGTCCACGGCCGCATAGCATCGTTCGACGCTGCGCCTTGTCCTGGCGGTTGCTTGGGCGCGCTAGTCGCTACTCATTGCCTGCCGCTGGCGCTCCATGAACTCCTGCAGCGTATCGATGCCGCGCAGTTGCAGGATGGTATTGCGCACCGCGGCCTCGAGCAGCACCGCGATGTTGCGGCCGGCCGCGACCGGGATCACGACCTTGCGGATCGGCAGGCCCAGCACGTCCTCGGTCGGGAAGTGGAAGGGCAGGCGTTCCACTTCCTCGTCCAGCGCACCGCGCTTGACCAGGTGCACGATCAGCTTCAATCGCATCTTGCGGCGCACCGCGGTCTCGCCGAAGATCGCCTTGATGTCGAGCAAGCCGAGACCGCGCACTTCCAGCAGGTTCTGCAGCAGCGGCGGGCAGCGGCCCTCGATCATGTTGGGCGCGATGCGCGAGAATTCCACGGCATCGTCGGCCACCAGCCCATGCGAGCGCGAGATCAGTTCCAGGCCCAGCTCGCTCTTGCCGAGGCCGGAATCGCCGGTGATCAGCAC
>JAKOOD010000186.1 GCA_022701635.1 Burkholderiaceae bacterium
TACACCTATTACGATCCGGCCACCCACGGCGTCGATTTCGACGGCATGCTGGCCGCCCTGCGCGCCATGCCGGAAGGCGCGATCGTGGTGCTGCACGCCTGCTGCCACAACCCGACCGGCGCCGACCTGACGCTTGATCAGTGGGGCCAGGTGATCGAGGCGGTGCAGGCAGGCGGCCTGATCCCGTTCCTGGACATGGCCTACCAGGGCTTCGGTGCGGGTATCGCGGAAGACGGCGCCGTGGTACGCCGCTTCGTCGAAGCCGGCGGCCCGCTGCTGGTATCGAACTCGTTCTCGAAGTCGTTCTCGCTGTACGGCGAGCGCGTCGGCGCGCTGTCGGTGGTCGCGTCCTCGGCCGAAGAAGCGGCGCGCCTGCTGTCGCAGCTGAAGCGCATCGTGCGCACCAACTACTCGAACCCGCCGACCCACGGCGGCAAGGTGGTCGCCACCGTCCTGTCCACGCCGGCACTGCGCCAGCTGTGGGAGGAGGAGCTGGCCGGCATGCGCGTGCGCATCAAGGAAATGCGCGAAGAGCTGGTCAAGAAGCTGGCCGAAAAGGCCCCTGGCAAGGACTTCGCCTTCGTTCGCGAGCAGGTCGGCATGTTCTCGTATTCGGGCCTGACCAAGCAGCAGGTCGAGCAGCTGCGCGACGAATCGATCTACGCCGTGGACACCGGCCGCATCTGCGTTGCAGCGATGAACTCGAAGAACATCGATCGGATCGTTGACGCCATCGCAAAAGTTCTCTAAACTCTTGGCTCTTCCGATTCGGCACTGGCTGTATCGGAAGAATGATCCCTGATAGCTCAGTCGGTAGAGCGACGGACTGTTAATCCGCAGGTCCCTGGTTCGAGTCCAGGTCGGGGAGCCAGAATGCACACCTCTGGCAAGGCAACGCACGGTTGGCAGCTTGTCCTGTGCAATGTCGTGGCGAGAGGTTATAATAGCAACATCGATTCCCTGATAGCTCAGTCGGTAGAGCGACGGACTGTTAATCCGCAGGTCCCTGGTTCGAGTCCAGGTCGGGGAGCCAGAATTCAGCAGTAAAAATTAAAGTAGTAATATGAAAAAGCCCGCTTCTCCGAAGTGGGCTTTTTTGCTTTTGCTCCCCGTGTTCCCGGCCTGTCTTGGCGGCGCTTGCTTGCATTTCCTGCTCATTTGATCTACGCTGACTACTCAAAGGAGCAAATCATGACGACAACTGCAAAGCGAGCACAGGCGGCGAGCGGCCACAACCAGGACCTGCCCGCACCGGCGTCATATAAAGTTTCTGAAAAGATAGCGCCCTATGGGCAAGCGGCGGAGGGGGATGCCAGCATGAACCAGTGGCTCAATTTCCGTGAAGTGTTCCAGTCCACGCCGGTCAAGCGGATCGACCTGATCCGCAAAGGCGTGAATGCCGCCGACTTCAAGCTTTTCGTCAGCCGTCTCGACATCCAGCAGGAAAAAATCTTCCTGATGCTGGACATCGCCACCGCCACCGTCAACCGCAAGGCCAGCCGCAACGAAGCGCTGTCGCAGGAAGACAGCGAAAAAGTGGTCGGCATGGCCAAGCTGATCGGCCAGGTCGAAACCCTGCTCGAGGAATCCGGCGATCCCGACGCCATGCAGGGCTTCGATGCCGCCAAATGGCTCGCCCACTGGATGGAAGAGCCGATCCCGGCGCTGGGCGGCGCCGCCCCCGCCGACTACATGGACACCATCGAAGGCCAGGAAATGATCTCGCGGGTGCTCGCCACCATGCAGACCGGGGCCTACGCGTGATCCGCGCCTGGCGGATCGCGACCGATACGCCCGGCTACACCGCCGACGACCTGACCGGGGCCGGCGCCAAGATCTCCGGCGGCCGCTGGAACCGCCCAGGGAGTCCGCTGCTCTACTGCGCCAGCAACATCTCGCTGGCCGTACTCGAAACCTTCATCCACCTCGGCGCCGGCGGGCTGCCGCTCAACCGCTACCTGGTCGAGCTGGCCATCCCCGACGCCGTGTGGCAGCGCGCCATCACCCTGGATACGCCGCCGGTCGGCTGGGATGCGATCCCGACCGGCAAGGTCAGTCTCGACGAAGGCGACCGCTGGCTCAAGGCGAATCGCAGCGCGTTGCTGCTCGTCCCGTCGGTCATCGTGCAGGAAGAGTGGAACGTGCTGGTCAATCCGATGCACGCGGACGCCGCCGCGATCATGGCGCGCAAGGTTCGCAAGTGGACTTACGATCCGCGCCTGACGCGCCGCTAGCTGCGGGCCGCGGGTGCGCCCGCGGCCGGGCAGGCCGTCAGCGCGGCGATCTCGGCCGGCTTGGTCAGGTGGGCGTCGAAGCCGCAGGCGCGCGAGCGCTCGCGGTCGGCGCGCTGGCCCCAGCCGGTCGGCGCCACCAGCAGCATGCCGCGATAGCGCAGGTCGGCGCGCAGCATGCCGGCCAGCTGGCAGCCGTCGATGCCCGCCATGCCGAGGTCGATGATGGCGGCGTCCGGCGCCCAGCCGGCGATTGCCGCCAGCGCTTCTTCGCCGCCGTAGCCGACCCGTACCCCGGCGCCGCTGCTCGACAGCAGCAGCGCCAGGCTGTCGGCGGCAAGCGTGCACGGCTCGTGGTCGGTGTGGCGCATGGCAAGCTCCTCGAAGCCGGGTGTCAACGGTTGATCTCGGCAGCTTCGCGGCGCGAGTGCAAACGGCCGGCGTGCGCGGCACCGGCCCGGTTTCGGTCCTGCGTCCAGGCCCGCGTTCAGTCCTGGCGCGAGACCGGTTTGACGCGCGAGGCCGCTTCCAGGGCGCGCTGGCGCGCCGTATCGACGTCGACCGCCGTCGCCAGCGCCACGCCCATGCGGCGCCGCGCGAAGGATGCCGGCTTGCCGAACAGGCGGATGTCCGATTCCGGCACCTGCAGGGCCTCGGCCACGCCCTCGAAGGCGATGCCGGCTTGTTCCAGCCCGCCGTAGATCACGGCCGAGGCCCCCGATGCGCGCAGCAGCGGATTCACCGGCAGGCCGAGGATGGCCTTGGCGTGCAGCTCGAATTCGCTCTGCACCTGGGTGGCCATGGTGACCATGCCCGTATCGTGCGGGCGCGGGCTGACTTCCGAGAACCACACCATGTCGCCCTTCACGAACAGCTCGACCCCGAACACGCCGCGTCCGCCCAGGTTGGCGGTGACCTTGGCGGCGATGTCGCGCGCATTGTCCAGCGCGCGCGGGCTCATCGGCTGCGGTTGCCACGATTCGACGTAGTCGCCCTGCACCTGCTTGTGGCCGATCGGTTCGCAGAACACGGTCTCGATCTCGCCCGCGCTGCCGTTGGCGCGCACGGTCAGCAGCGTGATTTCGTAGTCGAAGTCGATGAAACCCTCGACGATCACGCGGCCGGCATCGACACGGCCGCCGGCGGCCGCGTAATGCCAGGCGTTCTCGACGTCCGCGGCGCTGTCCAGCTTGGACTGGCCCTTGCCCGAGGATGACATCACCGGTTTCACCACGCACGGAAAACCGATCTCGGCGCAGGCCGCCTGTAGCTCGGCGAGGCTGGACGCGAAGCGGTAGGGCGAGGTCGCCAGGCCCAGCTCCTCGGCGGCCAGGCGGCGGATGCCTTCGCGGTTCATGGTCAGCAGCGCCGCGCGCGCGGTCGGGATGCAGGTGATGGTGCCTGCGGCTTCCAGTTCGGCCAGCTTGTCGGTGGCGATCGCCTCGATCTCGGGCACGACCAGGTCGGGCTGCTCCCGGGCGATCAGCGCGGCCAGCGCCTCGCCGTCGGTCATGTCGACCACGTGGGCGCGGTGCGCAACCTGGTGGCCGGGCGCATTCGGATAGCGGTCGACCGCGATGGTCTCCACGCCGAGACGCTGCAGGGCAATGATGACTTCCTTGCCGAGCTCGCCGGAGCCGAGGAGCATGACCTTGGTGGCGGACGGGGAGAGCGGGGTGCCGAGGGTGCGGGGTGTGTTCATGAAAGTGAGGGCTGTGCTGAGAGAGAATGGGCGACTATAGCAAACCGCCGGCTGGCGTGCTGACCGGCGCATTATCAGACCATGAACGATGCAGCGCGCACGTTTCCATAAAAAAACTATTGCCAGAACGTCTCGGGCGGTTATAATGCGGCCTCAATTCCCTGATAGCTCAGTCGGTAGAGCGACGGACTGTTAATCCGCAGGTCCCTGGTTCGAGTCCAGGTCGGGGAGCCAGAACATAAGTAGATGCATACAAAAGGCCGCTTCGCATGAAGCGGCCTTTTTGTTTCCAGCGCGAGAATTCCATGCAAACAGCCCAGCTGTCCGAACACGACGCCCGCCGCATCGCCCGCCACGCCGCCGCCGCCGATACGGCCGGCTGGCTGCACCCGGTCCAGCAGGCGCTGCTGCACCGGCGCGGCTGGCTGCGCATGCTGGCGCCGCGCGCCCTCGGTGGCGCCGAGCTGGCGCTGCCGGCGGTGGTGCGGCTGGAGGAAAGCATCGCCGCCATCGACGGCAGCATGGGCTGGACCCTCACCCTGTGCGCCGGCGCCGGCTGGTTCGCCGGCTTCCTGCCGCCCGCCCTGGCGCGCGACGTCCTGGCGACGAAGCGCGTCTGCCTGGCCGGCAGCGGCGCGCCCACCGGCCATGCCGACGCCGACGGCGACGGCTACCGCATCGACGGCCATTGGGACTACGCCAGCGGCGCCCCGATGGCCACCCACTTCACCTTCAACGCCATCCTGCGCGAACACGGCCGGCCGCTGCTCGACGCCGCCGGCCACCCGCGCATGAAAGCCTTCGTGGTGCCGGCAGCGCTGGTGGAGGTGGTGCCGAACTGGCGCAGCATCGGCCTGCGTGCCACCGCCTCGCACGGGTATCGGGTGCGCGGCCGGTGGATCCATCGCGACCACGGTTTCGACATCGATCCCGACAAAGCCAGGGAACAGGGACCGCTGTACCGCTTTCCCTTCCTTGCGTTTGCCTTCGTGACCCTGGGCGCCAACGTGGCCGGCATGGCGGGCCATTTCATCGAACTGGCGGAGGCATGCCTGCGCCATCGCCGCAATCGCTTCGGTGAGGGCGAGTCGCTGATCGAGGTGCCGGCGGTACAGGCGGTGCTGGCCGAATGCCGTGCCCGCTTCGACGCGGCGCGCAGCCGTTTCTACGCACGGCTCGACGCCAGCTGGGACGGCGTGCTGGCCGAGGGCAGGATAGCGGCGGCCGATGCTAGCGAACTGCAGGCCTTGTCGATGGCCTGGGTGGCTGCGTCGCGCCACGCGGTCGATACCCTGTACCCTTATTGCGGGCTGTATGCGGCGCGCGACGACAGCCCGATCAATCGCGTCTGGCGCGATTTCCATACGGCGTCCCAGCACGCCTTGTTGATGCCACACGCTTGATTTCATGCAAGACTGGTCAAATCGCAACTCAGCCGTTATAATTCGAGCCTCAATTCCCTGATAGCTCAGTCGGTAGAGCGACGGACTGTTAATCCGCAGGTCCCTGGTTCGAGTCCAGGTCGGGGAGCCAGAATGCAGCAGTACATAGCAAAAGCCCGCTTCGCAAGAAGCGGGCTTTTTGTTTTTCGTTTGCTCCTTTTTTGTGGCCGGCCCAGCGCCGCGATTGTTGCGCCTTTGTTTCCACGCCCGCAGAGGCACGCCAGCCTTTTTATAATGGGCGCTTTCGCATCCGGGTCGACCCATGCAGCAACCAGCCAACACCGCCGGCGCCGGGCAGGACGCCACGCAAGCCATCCAGACCCGCGACGGACTCCCTCCGAACGAACGCACCTGGGCCATCGTCACCTTGTCCCTGGGCGTCGGCATGTCCTCGCTCGATACCGCCATCGCCAACACCGCGCTGCCGGCCATGGCCGCGCAACTGCACGCCACCCCGGCCGATTCGGTGTGGATCGTGAATGCCTACCAGCTGGCGATGGTGGCGACCCTGCTGCCGATCGCGGCGCTCGGCGAGACCATCGGCTACCGCCGCGTGTACGTCGCCGGCATGGCGCTGTTCACGCTGGCCTCGCTCGGCTGCGCGCTGGCCTGGTCGCTGCCGGCGCTGATCGTGGCGCGCCTGTTCCAGGGCCTGGGCGCGGCCGCGCTGATGGGCGTGAATACCGCGCTGCTGCGTACGGTCTATCCGGCCAAGCTGCATGGGCGCGGCTTCGGCAACAATGCGCTGGTGGTGGCGATCGGCTTCGCCCTCGGCCCGAGCCTGGCGTCGCTGATCCTGGCGGTGTCCTCGTGGGAGTGGCTGTTCGGGATCAACGTCATTCCCGGCATCGCCGCCTTCTTCATCGCGCGCCGGGCGTTGCCGGAATCGCCGCGCTCGGGCCACCGCGTCGACGGCGTCGCCGGCATCTTCAACGTGATCGCCTTCAGCATGGCGGTGCTGGCGCTGGGCGATGCGGCGCACCGCGTCGGCCTGCGCACGCTGCTGCCGGAAGCCTTCATCGCGCTGCTGTTCTTCGTGCTGCTGGTGCGGCGCCAGAAGGGGCATCCGGCGCCGCTGCTGCCGGTCGACCTGTTCCGGCGTCCGCTGTTCTCGCTGTCGGTCATGACCTCGATCTGCACCTTTGCGGCGCAGGCGCTGGCCTTCGTCTCGCTGCCGTTCTATTTCGAAAGCGCGCTGGGGCGCTCGCCGATCGAGACCGGCTTCCTGATGACGCCATGGCCGGTGATGGTCGGCGTGATGGCCCCGGTGGCCGGGCGCCTGAGCGACCGCTATTCGCCGGGCCTGCTCGGGGGCCTGGGCCTGCTGATCCTCGGCGCCGGCCTGGTGGCGCTGCTGGGCATGCCGCACGATCCGTCGGCGCTGGACATCGGCTGGCGCATGGCGCTGTGCGGCGTCGGTTTCGGCTTCTTCCAGGCGCCCAACCTGAAGGCGATCATGGGCAGCGCGCCGCCGCAGCGCGCCGGCAGCGCCAGCGGCATGGTCGCCACCGCGCGCCTGATCGGACAATCGACGGGCGCCGCGCTGGTCGCCTTCTGCCTGACGATTTCCATCGGACGCGGCAGCTGGTATGCGCTCGGCCTGGCCGCGGCCTTTGCCTTTATCGCCAGCGTGGCCAGTTTCTCGCGCCTGGTGGTCGCGGCGCCGGCGCGCTGAGGATCGGCCTGGGCGGTACCCGGGCGGTCCGGTCTTTAAATGGCGGCGCCCGCCTCGATATGGGGAACATGGCGCGCCACCTCTACATTCCCGAACTGCACGACGCTCCCGCCGTCGAAGCCCGGTGTCCACTCTGTGGACGCCCGCTCGGCAGCGAGAACATCGACCGCCACCACCTGATTCCGAAATCGCTCAAGGGCAGGGAGCAATTCCCGATCCATAAGATCTGCCACCGCAAGATCCACGCGACGTTTTCGGAGCGCGAGCTGCTGCATGCCTATCACACCTGGAATGCGCTAAAGGACAATGCGGATATCGCCGCCTTCATCGAATGGGTGGCGAATAAACCGTCCGGCTTTTATACCCGCACGTTTACCTCAAATAAGAAAAAATACCGTTAGCGTGGGTGGCAAATAACCAATATCGTCATTTTTTGATGTGGTTTGTCATAAAAATAGCGTGTTTACATGGTTATTTGCCAAGATTTTCATCGGTTTTTTGATTTCGGGGCAAAGAATCCGGGCGCATGGATGGCGAGCTTGATGTTAAAATCAACCCTTACCATTTTGCAATTTCCGGACATTTAGATATCGATCTTGTCACAGGTGCAATGAATCAACACGAAACC
>JAKOOD010000198.1 GCA_022701635.1 Burkholderiaceae bacterium
TTCCGCCGCTACGACCTGGGCGACATCCTGGGCGTCGAAGGCACGCTGTTCAAGACCAAGGTCGACGAGCTGACCGTCAAGGTCACGACGCTGCGCCTGATCACCAAGTCGCTGCGTCCGCTGCCGGACAAGTTCCACGGCCTGGCCGACCAGGAAACCAAGTACCGCCAGCGCTACGTCGACCTGATCATGAACGAGGAGACGCGCCGCACCTTCAAGGCGCGTACCGCCGCCATCGCCTCGATCCGCCGCTTCATGCAGGAACACCAGTTCATGGAAGTGGAAACGCCGATGCTGCACGCGATCCCGGGCGGCGCCGCGGCCAAGCCGTTCATCACCCACCACAACGCGCTCGACATGCAGATGTTCCTGCGCATCGCGCCCGAGCTGTACCTGAAACGCCTGGTGGTGGGCGGCTTCGAGCGCGTGTTCGAGATCAACCGTAACTTCCGCAACGAGGGCGTCTCGGTCCGCCACAATCCGGAATTCACGATGATGGAGTTCTACGCCGCCTACACCGACTACAAGTGGCTCATGGACTTCACCGAAGCCGTGATCCGCCAGGCCGCCGTCGACGCCCACGGCACCGCCGAGCTGAGCTACGGCGGGCGCGCACTGGACCTGGGCAAGCCCTTCCACCGCCTGACCATCGTCGAGGCGATCAACAAGTTCGCGCCGGGCTACAGCGCCGAGCAACTGGACAGCGCCGAATTCCTGCGCGCCGAACTGCTGAAGTTCGGCGTGAAACCGCTGGCCCACGCCGGCCTGGGCGCGCTGCAGCTGGCGCTGTTCGAGGAAACCGCCGAAGCCCAGCTGTGGGAACCGACCTTCATCATCGACTACCCGGTCGAAGTGTCGCCGCTGGCACGCGCCTCGGACACCCGCGAGGGCATCACCGAGCGCTTCGAACTGTTCATGGTCGGCCGCGAGATCGCCAACGGCTTCTCCGAGCTGAACGACCCTGAAGACCAGTCGGCGCGCTTCCTGGCCCAGGTCGACGCCAAGGATGCCGGCGACGAGGAAGCGATGTACTACGACGCCGACTACATCCGCGCGCTGGAATACGGCATGCCGCCGGCCGGCGGCTGCGGCATCGGCATCGATCGCCTGATGATGATCATCACCGATTCGCCGAATATTCGCGACGTGCTGCTGTTCCCGCACCTGCGCAAAGAGGACTGATCGACGATCGCATGAACGAAGGGGCGCCGCGGCGCCCCTTTTTTGTTAGCTTCAGCACGTCGCCCCTGCCTACGCAGGGGCGGCGGTTTTACGGTCAACTCAGCGCACCACGCGATAGCAGGGGATATACTCCTTGCCCGGCAACTTCATCCGGCTCTGCTCCACGAACGACTGCAGCAGCTTGTCCATCGGCGCCATGATCTCGTCCTCGCCATGGATCTCGAACTTGCCGTACTTCTCGATCGCGCGGATGCCATCGTCCTTGACGTTGCCCGCCACCACACCCGAAAACGCGCGGCGCAGGTTGGCCGCCAGCAGGTGGGTTTCCTGGTTCTTGTGCAGCGAGAGGTTGCGCATGTTCTCGTGGGTCGGACGGAACGGACGCTGGAACTCGGGGTCGATCCGCAAGCCCCAGTTGAAGTAATAGGCGTCGCTGCGCGACTTGCGGTATTCGCGCACCTGGCGGATCCCGGTATGCATCTCGCGCGCCACCGCTTCCGGATCGTCGACGATGATCTTGTAGCGCTTCTGCGCCTCGGCGCCCAGGGTCAGGCCGATGAAGCTGTCGATCTGCTCGAAGTATTCCTTGCTGGACGCCGGGCCGGTGAACACCAGCGGGTAAGGCACATCGGCGTTTTCCGGATGCAGCAGGATGCCGAGGATGTACAGGATCTCTTCGGCGGTGCCGGCGCCGCCCGGGAACACGACGATGCCGTGGCCGGTGCGCACGAAGGCTTCCAGGCGCTTCTCGATGTCCGGCATGATGACCAGGTCGTTGACGATCGGGTTCGGCGACTCGGCGGCGATGATGCCCGGCTCCGAGATGCCGAGGTAGCGGCCGCCCTGCAGGCGCTGCTTGGCGTGGCCGATGGTGGCGCCCTTCATCGGGCCCTTCATCGCGCCCGGGCCGCAGCCGGTGCAGATGTCGAGCTCGCGCAGGCCGAGCTCGTAGCCGACGTGCTTCGAATAGTTGTACTCGACGCGGTTGATCGAGTGGCCGCCCCAGCACACCACCAGGTTCGGATTGCGCTGCGGCTGGATCACGTTGGCGTTGCGCAGGATGTGGAACACGGCGTCGGTGATGCCTTCCGGGCGGTTCAGATCGAAGCGCGGATTGTCGGTGACTTCGAAATTCACGTAGACGATGTCGCGCAGCACCGCGAACAGGTGCTCGTGGATACCCTTGATCATCTTGCCGTCGACAAAGGCGTGGGCGGGCGCGCCGCGGATGTCGAGCTTGATGCCGCGTTCGCGCTGGATGATCTTGATATCGAAGTCCTTGTAGCGCTCCAGCAGTTCCTTGCCGTCGTCGATCGAGCTGCCGGAATTCAGCACGGCCAGCGCGCATTTTCGGAACATCTGGTACAGCCCGCCCTGGCTGGTATCGAGCAGCTTGGCCACCTCGGCCTTGGACAGGACTTCCAGCCGGCCTTCCGGCGAAATCAGGGTATCGACAACCTCGTATGTCATGGTTCGCTTCCTTTACTCTTCTGTGAATCGATGTGGCATTTCTCCCAATATACGCGAACTCACCCGAGTCGGCGTCTCCGATTGGGCGCCGTCTGCCCGGTGCTTGGATGCCGTCAAGACAGTGCCCGGAAATAGTTGCCAGAAAGCGTGAGAATTCTACTAAAATGCGACGCTATTGGCCGCCGTCCGTATAGCGGAAGGCAAGACCGGTAATAACTCTTATAAAACACGATTTTCAGGAGAAACCGCATGAGCGGTGCAGCTACTACTTCCGCCGACGCCAAGGCGATCCCGGAATTCCGCCAGATCATGGGTCACCCAGCGCCGCTGTGGATGCTCTTCATGACGGAATTCTGGGAACGCTTTGCTTTCTACGGCATCCGTTGGGCCCTGGTACTCTACATCGTCGCCCAGTTCTACGGCGGCAGCGGCGTCGGCCAGGCCGATGCCAACCTGACCTACGGTTCCTACCTCGCGCTGGTGTACGCCGGCGCCGTGTTCGGCGGCTACATCGCCGACCGCGTCATCGGCTACCAGCGCTCGATCCTGGTCGGCGCTTCCTTCATGGTGCTCGGCCTGTTCGCGATTACCATGCCGAACCCGGACATCTTCAAGCTCGGCCTGGCCACCATCATCGTCGGCAACGGCATGTTCAAGCCGAACATCTCGACCATGGTCGGCCAGCTGTACGGCATCCACGACACCCGCCGCGATTCCGGCTTCACCATCTTCTACATGGGCATCAACGGCGGCGGCTTCATCGCGCCGATCCTGACCGGCATCCTGGCCGAGCGCATGTCCAGCCAGACCGGCGTGCCGGCCTACAAGGCGGTGTTCTTCGCCGCCGGCATCGGCATGATCCTGTCGCTGATCTGGTTCCAGATCGGCCGCCGCGGCCTGAAAGGCATCGGCGCCGCCACCGGTCCGCTGGCCAGCCCGGCGCGCGTGGTCAGCGTCGTGATCGGCGCGCTGGTCGTGATCCCGGGCGTCTACTACCTGCTGCAACTGGGCGCCGAAAAGCTGCAGGGCATCCTGACCGTGCTGTTCCTGGCGCTGGCCGCGATGCTGGTGGTGGAAGGCGTGCGCAACGGTAAAGTGGCGCGCGACAAGGTGATCGCGATGATGATCATCTTCTTCTTCAACGTGATGTTCTGGTGCTTCTTCGAACAGGCCGGCAGCTCGTTCACCTTCCTGGCCGAGAACATCGTGCGCCGCGACTTCGGCGGCTGGATCTTCCCGACCGGCTGGTTCCAGTCGGTCAACACGCTCGCCATCATCGTGTGCGCACCACTGGTGGCCGCGGTATGGGTGTGGATGGGCAGCGCCAACCCGTCGATCCCGCGCAAGTTCGGCCTCGGCCTGATCTTCAACGGCCTGGCCTTCGTGCTGCTGTGGTACGCGCTGAGCTTCCTGGTCGGCCCGGACAGCAAGATCCCGTTCTGGACCCTGTTCATGGTGTACGTGATCCAGTCGATCGGTGAACTGTGCCTGTCGCCGATCGGCCTGTCGATGGTGACCAAGCTGGCGCCGACCCGCCTGGTCGGCCTGGGCATGGGCGGCTGGTTCCTGTCGACCGGTATCGGCAACAACCTGTCGGGCATTTTCGCCAGCATCGTCTCGGGCGAAAAAGGGATGACCGTGGAATCGGCGCTGTCCGGCTATACCTTCGGTTTCTGGGCCCTGATCGGCTCGGGCGCGCTGCTGTTCCTGATCGCGCCGCTGATCCAGAAGCTGATGCACGGCGTGAAGTAAGCACCTGATTTCATCCGTTCACGGATATTCGAAACGGCAGCCCGAGGGCTGCCGTTTTTCATTTGGGGCCTCGTAGCGTCGAGCAGAAAATTTCTTACAAATAACTAGGGTTTCTATATGGATATGCGATATGCTTTATCGGTTTTATCGTTTTGCTCGATCTTTCGTTCCCGCCCATGTTCCGAATGCCCTCGATCAGACGGGAACTGCCCGTCGCCCACCTCCTGACCGGTCTGGTCCTGGCTTGCCTGTTGCCGGGCGTGCTCGGCAGCGCCCTGTTCCTGCTCAGCGAATACCGCGACGAACGGCGCCGGCAAAACGAAGAGATGCTGGCGCTGGCGCGCGACATCGGGCGCACCGTCGACACCTACCTGCTGCATGCCCAGACACTCGCACGCTCGCTGCCGCCACTCCCGCGCGGCACGAGCGACGACACCGACCTGTTTTCGCCCCAGGGCGCGCGCTCGGTCGCCTCGGTGTTCGGCAATCCGGTCGTCGTGTACCGCATCACCGCCAACGGGATCACCGGCATTTCCAGCCGCGGCGAACAGCCGCTGGCGGACCCGCTCGCACTGCAGGCGGTCGGGTCCGTCTTCGCGACTGGCAAGGCGGTGATCGGCAACGTCGCCACCGACGCGACCACGGGCGAGCGTGTCGTCGTGGCGCATCTCCCCATCGTCAACGACGGCAAGACCGGCCATGTGCTGGGCGTGTCGATACCCACCGCCGAATTGAGCGCACTGCTGGTGCAGCGCCATCTGCCGCAAGGGTGGCTGGCCGCCCTGCTCGACCACCGCGGCATCATCGCCGGGCGTAACCGGGCGGCCGACCGCTATGCCGGCCAGCCGGCGATGGACAAGCTGCGCACGGCCATCGCCGCGCAGCAAGAGGGCGAACTCGACACTGTCACCAAGGAAGGGGTGCCGAATTTCACCGTGTTCGTGCACTCGCCGCGCACCGGCTACACCGCCATCGTCGGCATCCCCCATGCCGACGTCGTCGGCCCGCTGACCACCCGGCTGCTCTACCTGGCGGCCGCGCTGGCCTGCCTGTCCACCCTGGGGCTGCTGCTGGCACGCGCCATGGGCCGTCGCATCGCCGGTTCGATGCAGGCCCTGATCGCGCCGGCCAGCGCGCTCGGCCAGGGCCTGCCGCCGGCGATGCCGGCCGTGCACCTGCGCGAAGCCGCGCAGGTCGGCGCCGCGATCCAACGCGCCGCCGCGCTGCTGTGCCAGCGCGACGCGGCCTTGCGCGCGCAGCGGGACGAACTGCAGCAGTTCAAGTTCTTCAGCGAGCATGCGAACGAGATGCTGCTGCTGCTCGACGAGGATGGCCGCATCCGCTACGCCAACCGCAGGGCGTCCGAGCGCCTCGGCTACAGCAATGCCGAACTGCTGTCGATGACGCTGTTCCAGATCGACCTGCCGACCCGCCCGCAGCAACTGCATGACGTATTCGCGCAATCGCGCCAGGCGCAGATGCGGCCGTTCGAACGCGTGTATACCTGCAAGGACGGCACCCAGGTCCCGGTCGAGATCACGGCCACCGTCCTCGAACTCAAGGGCGAATGGCTGATGCACGTGGCACCGCGCGACATCGGGGAGCGGCACCAGGTCGAACGGGCGGTGCGCTGGGCCGCCGCGCACGACGGCCTGACCGGGCTGCCGAATCGCGCCCGGGCCCTGGCGGTCCTCGAGCAGGCCCTGGACGACCAGCGCGCCGGCGCCCCGGGCGGCGCCCTGCTGTTCGTCGACCTCGACCGCTTCAAGCCGGTCAACGACCAGCACGGGCACGAAGTCGGCGACCGCGTGCTGCAGGCCGTCGCGCAGCGCCTGTACGCCTGCGTCGACCAGCGTACGTTGCTGGCACGCGTCGGCGGCGACGAGTTCGTGGTGGTGATGCCCTGCGTGGGCGATGACGTCGAGCGGCCCGAAGCCGTCGCGCGCGCGATCCTCGACGCCATGGCGCTGCCGATCGAGGCCGGCGGCATCGAGGCGGCGCTGTCGGCGTCGATCGGCATCAGCCGCTTCCCCGCGCAGGG
>JAKOOD010000231.1 GCA_022701635.1 Burkholderiaceae bacterium
CTGCCACGCGCCTTTGGCCTGGGTGTAGTAGGCCAGCGAGCGGGCATCGATCGGGATCGTCACCTGCTTGCTTTCGCCGGCGTGCAGGAACACCTTGGCGAAACCTTTCAGTTCCTTGAGCGGGCGCTCGACCGCAGGCTGCATCGGACGCACATACAGCTGCGCCACTTCGAAACCGTCTTCGCGGCCCTTGTTGGTCAGCGTGAAGGTGGCGTCGACGGTGCCGTCCGCTTTCAGCTTGTCGTTTGAGAGCTTCAGCTTGCTGTACTTGAAGGTGGTGTACGACAAACCGTGGCCGAAGGCATACAGCGGCTTGGTGCCGGCCTTGTCGAAGCCGCGGTAGCCCATGAACACGCCTTCCGCGTAAGGCATGGTCTTTTTCGCGCGGTTGGTGGCCGCATCCGGGAAGGTACCCGCTGGCTGGTAGTCTTCGACCTTGCCGTAGCTGGCGTACGATGGGTAATCGCTGTCCTCTTTGCCGATCGTGACCGGCAGCTTGCCCGACGGGTTGACCTTGCCGTAGATGATTTCGGCGATCGCCTGGCCGCCGTACTGGCCCGGGTACCATGCCTCCAGCACCGCGCCGGCCTTCTTCGACCACGGCAGCATGTTGGACGGGCCGCCGCCGTGCATCACGACCACGGTGTTCGGGTTGGCCTTGGCCACGCTGGCGATCAGGTCGGACTGGTATTCCGGCAGGTCGAAGCCGTGGTCGATCGATTCGCCTTCGTATTCGGCGTTGTTGCCGACGGCGACCACCACGGCATCGTAGTTTTTCAGATCGTCCGGCGCGTTCAGGGATGCCCAGCTCATCTGTACGCCATTGATGCTGCCGAGGACCGGGAAATAGGCGCCGCTCAGACGGCGGTACTCCAGCTTGACGCTGTAGGTCTGGCCGGCCTTCAGTTTGGCGGTCTTGCCCGACTTGCTGAGCGTATCGATGACGTCCGAGGCGATCGGGGCGCCGTCGAAGTCGATCACCAGTTCGCCGTTCACCCACAGTTTATAGGCGCCGTCGGCGCGCACCTTGAACACCTGCGGACCGGTCACGGTCGGCTGGATGGTGCCGCTGAAGCGCGCCGAGAACGCGCCGCCGGCCGGGTTGAAGCCTTCGATCCTCGTGGTGCCGGCCGCGGTGGCGTTGCTGCCGGTGATGAAGTTCCAGGCGACACCGGGTTCGGTGCGGGTCAGTACCGGCGTGCCGGCCAGCTCGGTGTTGCTGAAATACTCGGCCTTCAAGCCCGGCGTCAGCGCCTTCGGCGTGGCATCCGGCTGGTACCAGACCGACGCGGCCGGGTCGAGCGAGAGCGCAGGGAGGTAGGTGACGTTGGCGGCGTCGACGTTGAACTGCTGCAGGCCGTTCAGTTCGGTCATGTAGCGGTTCGGCGGCGACCAGGCGGTGCCGAAGGGCGAGGCCGGCATCTGCAGCGCCAGGTCGCCGATGACGGCCACCCTGGCGTTGCTGCGCAGCGGCAGCAGGGCCGACGAGCGGCCGTCGGCATTGTCGTTCTTGAGCAGCACGATGCCTTCGCGCGCGACTGCCAGCGAGGCGGCATCGCCGTGGCTGGTATCCAGCGCGGTCGGGGTCGGCAAACCCTTGTCGAAGCCGTAGCTGACCATGGCGCGCAGGTTGCGCCTGACCTTGTCGTCCAGCACCACCAGTGGCACCTGGTTGCTGTAGATCAGGTCATACATAGTCGCTTCGTTGAAGGCCAGGCCGCTCGGCATGTCGAGGTCGGTACCGGCCCAGGCGGCGCGCTGCGGGTGATGGATCGAGTTGAAGTCGCTCATCACGAAGCCCTGGTAGCCCCATTCGCCCTTCAGCACGTCGGTGATCAGGTGGTGGTTCTCGCAGGCGTAATCGCCGTTGACCTTGTTGAAGGCGCACATTACCGACGCCGTGTTGGCGTTCTTGACCGCCGATTCGAAGCCCGGCAGGTAAAGCTCGCGCAGCGCGCGCTCGTCGACCGTCACGTCGACCAGCTGGCGGTTGCCCTCGGCGTCGTTGGCGACGTAATGCTTGGCCGCGGCCTGGATGCCTTGTGCCTGCACCGCGTTGATCACGGCCGGGCCGAGCACGGCGCCCAGGAAGGGATCTTCGCCGCTCAGGTATTCGGCGGCGCGGCCGTTGTAGGGCGTGCGGTACATGTTGAGGCCGGGGGTGAGGATCTGCTGCGCGCCCGCCTGCCGGGTTTCGTAGGCGATCGCCAGGCCGAACTGGTGGGCGCGGTTGATGCTCCACGTGGCGGCCAGTGCCGATTGCGACGGGTATTGCGCACCGAAGGTGCCGTTGTTGACGTGCACGCCCATCGACGAATCGTAGGCGACGGTGCCCGGCAAGCCCTGCGAGGGCAGCGGTGGCAGCATGCGGCCGTCGTCGACGCGGATGAAATTGATCTTCTGCGCCAGCGACATGTTGTCGATCATGGCGCCGACGCGGGCTTCGACCTGGTTGCCGCTCATCGGCGTGGCGGCGGGCGCGGCATGGGCGCCGAATACGGGCGCCAGCGCGAGGGCCAGGGCCGTCTTGCCGAGTACCTTGCTGCGGGCGGCGGTGTGCGTGGACCTCATTTCTTGACCGCTCCCGGTGCATCCGCTTCGTCCTGGGGCAGGTCGAGCGGCGTGGTGGTCGGGCGGGACTGCATCTCGACCGGAATGTTCTTCTCGTCGAACAGCTGCTTCTGCTTTTCCGTCACGGCCTCGCGGGTGGCGCGCGCTTCCTGCGCGGCGCGGCTGTCGACGGACGGCTGGCCTGTCTGGGCATGGGCAAAGGGGAGGCACAGCGCGAGCGCAAACGCGCCACACCATCGGTTTGTTTTCTTCATACGACCTTTCAAAAGTTCAGTGCATTGGCTGCAGTGTATAATGATACCAGCTGGTACAGTATAGACAGAACTTGCAAAAAGGTAATAATCGTGTCCAACGGGACGTGGGGTAGGGTCAGTGCGCCCGGCGCTGCAGCCAGGCCGGCGATCAGCGTGGTAAATACGCCCGCAGGAAGGCCTCGACCGCGCGTTCGGCGACCCCGTGGATCGCCCCGGTGTCCGGCGGCGGCAGGCCGAGCATGGCCTGGTCCAGCAGTTCGCTCTGCAGCAGGCCTTTCAGGTGCATGGCGGCGACACGCGCGTCGCACGGCGCCAGGGTCCCGGCCGCCACCTGGCCCTCGATCCAGGCTTGCATCATGGCCCAGCCGATG
>JAKOOD010000241.1 GCA_022701635.1 Burkholderiaceae bacterium
ATCAAGGCGATGCTGGAAGAGCTGGCAGGCATGCCGGAAGAACAGCTGCCACGCTCGGTCAGCGTGTACTGGGGTGGACGCACGCATGCCGATTTGTACCTGGACACCATCGCCACGGCGCCGCACCGCTTCGTGCCAGTGCTGTCGCGCGCCGGCAGCGAATGGACAGGAGCGCGCGGCCACGTACAGGACGTCATGCTGACGGAGCAGCGGGACCTAGCAAATACCGTCGTGTACGCATGCGGTTCGGCGGCTATGATCCACGACGCGCAGGCACAACTGCTGGGCGCCGGACTGGCCGAGACCAGTTTCTTCTCCGACGCCTTCGTTAGTTCGTCGACCATCAATTCTTAATTCACAGGGCATCCATGAAAGCAGTCATTCTCGCAGGCGGACTCGGTACGCGGCTCAGCGAAGAAACCTCCACTCGCCCGAAGCCGATGGTTGAAATCGGCGGCAAACCCATTTTGTGGCACATCATGAAGATGTATTCGCATCACGGGATCAACGATTTCGTCATCTGTTGCGGGTACAAGGGCTATGTCATCAAGGAGTATTTTGCCAATTACTTCCTGCATACGTCCGATGTGACCTTCGATATGAAGTCGAACCAGATGCATGTGCATGAGCGCCGCGCCGAGCCGTGGACCGTTACCCTGGTCGATACCGGCGACGAGTCGATGACCGGCGGCCGCCTCAAGCGCGTGGCCGAGCACGTCAAGGACGAAAAAGCATTCTGCTTCACCTACGGCGACGGCGTGGGCGACATCGACATCTCGGCGTCGATCGACTTCCACTTCAGCCACGGCAAGGACGCGACGCTGACCGCAACCTTCCCACCGGGCCGCTTCGGCGCGCTCGACATTCAGGGCGGTCAAGTCAAGAGCTTCCAGGAAAAACCAAAGGGCGACGGCGCCATGATCAACGGCGGCTTTTTCGTTCTCTCGCCGAAGGTGTTGCAGCATCTCGAAGGCGACAGCACCATCTGGGAGCAGGAACCGCTGATGAAGCTGGCCGAACAAGACCAGCTGATGGCCTGGGAACACCATGGTTTCTGGCAACCGATGGACACGCTGCGCGACAAGGTCATGCTGGAAGACCTGTGGTCCAAAGGCAAGGCTCCGTGGCACAAGTGGGATTGATCATGGCAAACGTAAATCTAGAATTCTGGCGCGGCAAACGCGTATTCCTGACAGGCCATACCGGCTTCAAGGGAAGCTGGCTAAGCCTGTGGCTGCAGGCCATGGGCGCCGAACTGCACGGCTTCTCGCTCGATGCGCCGACCGAGCCGGCCCTGTTCACCGAAGCCGGTATCGCCGACGGCATGACCAGCACCATTGGCGACATCCGTGAGTTCAAGGACTTGCTGACCGCGATGGACCGCTGCCGCCCCGAGATCGTGATCCACATGGCGGCCCAGCCGCTGGTGCGCTACTCCTACCGCGAACCAGTCGAGACCTACGCGACTAACGTGATGGGTACCGTCCACCTGCTGGAAGCCGTGGCGCGTCACGCGGATACGGTACGCGCAGTGGTCAATGTGACCACTGACAAATGCTACGAGAACCGCGAATGGGTGTGGGGTTACCGTGAAGACGAGCCGATGGGCGGCTATGACCCGTACAGCAGCAGCAAGGGCTGCGCCGAACTGGTGACCAGCGCCTACCGCCAGTCCTTCTTCCAGAACGGCGGCATCGCGCTGGCCTCGGCCCGTGCTGGCAACGTTATCGGCGGCGGCGACTGGGCCGAAGACCGTCTGGTACCGGACATCCTGCGCGCCTTCGAGCAGGGCCAGCCGGTCGTCGTGCGCAATCCGCACGCTACCCGTCCCTGGCAGCACGTGCTGGAACCCCTGTCGGGCTACCTGGTGCTGGCACAGCAGCTGTACAGTGAGGGCCAGTCTTTCGCCGAAGGCTGGAACTTCGGCCCGCAGGACGACAGCGCACAGCCAGTCGAGTGGATCGTCGACAAGATGGTCGGCTTGTGGGGCGCCGATGCCAGCTGGCAGCACGACGGCAGCGAGCATCCGCACGAAGCCAATTTCCTCAAGCTTGACATCTCCAAAGCGCGCGCCCGTCTGAACTGGAGCCCGCGCTGGGACCTGGCCACCGCCCTTTCCCACATCACGCACTGGCACCGCGCCTGGCTCGCAAAAGAAGACATGCGGGCCCTCTGCCTCAGCCAGATTGAACAATTTAATGCGACCGTAACAGGCAAATAACACGCAATGACTACTTCCACTATCCAATTCAGCGCCAAATCGCCAGACGCTCTGCGTCGTGAAATCGCCACCCTGGTCGAGCAATATGCCGCGATCGCCCTCGCCCCACGCCCCTTCGTGCCCGGCGAAAGCGCCGTGCCCGTGTCGGGCAAGGTGATCGGCGCAGCCGAACTGAAAAACATGGTCGACGCCAGCCTCGACGGATGGTTGACCACCGGCCGCTTCAACGCGGAATTTGAACAACGCCTGGCCGACTACCTCGGCGTCAAGCACGTCCTAACGGTCAACTCGGGCTCGTCCGCCAACCTGGTCGCCTTCTCCACGCTGACCTCGCCGCGCCTGGGTGCCCGCGCGATCCAGAAGGGTGACGAAGTCATCGGCGTCGCCGCCGGCTTCCCAACCACCGTCAACCCGATCCTGCAATTCGGCGCGGTGCCGGTCTTCGTCGACGTCGACCTGGCCACCCACAACATCGATGCGACCAAGATCGAAGCGGCGATCACGCCCAAGACCAAGTGCATCATGCTGGCGCACTCGCTGGGCAATCCATTCAACCTGGACGTGGTGACCGCGCTGTGCAAGAAATACAACCTGTGGCTGGTCGAAGACTGCTGCGACGCACTCGGCGCCACCTACAATGGCCAGATGGTCGGCACCTTTGGCGACATCGCCACCCTGAGTTTCTACCCGGCGCACCATATCACGATGGGTGAAGGCGGCGTGGTGTTTACCAACAATTCCGAGCTGAAGCTGATCGCCGAGTCGTTCCGCGACTGGGGCCGCGACTGCTACTGCCCACCGGGCAAGGACAACACCTGCGACAAGCGTTTCTGCTGGAAGCTGGGCAACCTGCCGGAAGGCTACGATCACAAGTATACGTACAGTCACCTCGGCTACAATCTGAAGATCTCGGACATGCAAGCCGCCTGCGCACTGGCCCAGCTCGACCGCCTGGAAGAGTTCATCGCCGCCCGCAAGGCGAACTTCGCTTACCTGAAGGAAAAGCTGCAGAGCTGCGTCGAATTCCTGCACTTGCCGGAAGCGACCCCGAACTCGGATCCGTCGTGGTTCGGTTTCCCCCTGGTGCTCAAGGAAACGAGCGGCGTCAAGCGCGTGGATCTGCTGAACTACCTGGACCAGCAAAAGATCGGCACCCGCCTGCTGTTCGCCGGCAACCTGACGCGCCAGCCTTACATGCTCGACCAGAACTTCCGTATCAGCGGGGAGCTGACCAACACGGACGTCGTCATGAACCAGACCTTCTGGATCGGCGTGTTCCCCGGCCTGCAGACGGAACACCTGGACTACATCGTGAACAAGCTTGAAGAGTTCTTCGGCCTCAACTTCTAAGTGAGCCCCATGGTAACAACGACCCCTCACCGCTTCAGTGCGGCCGACCTGCGCAAGACCATCCTCGACATGGCTTACGCGGGCTCGACCGTGCATATCGGTTGCGCCTTCTCCATCGTCGAGCTGCTGGCGGTACTTTATCGGAACCATCTGCGCTACCCTGCCAATGATCCGCGTGCAGCCGCGCGCGATTACCTGGTGTTAAGCAAGGGTCACGGCGTGATGGCGCAGTATGCCTGCATGCATGAACTGGGCTGGCTCCAAGACGAGCATATCAGCGGTTACTTCGCTGACGGAAGCGAGCTCAAGGGCTTGTCCGATTCGCGTGTGCCGGGGTTGGAAGTTACGTCCGGTTCACTCGGCCACGGTTTCTCGGTCGGGGTCGGCCTGGCCCTGGCAGCGAAAATGCGCAGCACGGGTCAGAAGACCTTCGTGCTGGTCGGCGACGGTGAAATCAACGAAGGCCCGATCTGGGAGGGAGCCATGTTCGCCGCCCACCATGCACTGCGCGACTTCATGGTCATCGTCGACGAAAACGGCTTCCAGGCAATGGGCACGACCGACGACGTCCTGCACCTTGGCGCCATCGAAGCGAAATTCGCCAGCTTCGGCTTCGAAACCGTCCGTGTGGATGGCCACGATGAAGCTGCAATCGATGCAGCCATCCACAGGCTCTGGAACAGCACTTCGACAAAGCCTAAAGCGCTGATCGCCAAGACTGTCAAAGGCAAAGGTGTCTCCTTCATGGAACATAACAATATGTGGCATTACACGCGCTTGAATCCGGAAACCTATGCGCAAGCCGTCGCTGAAGTGGGCGGGGGTGTAGAGTGAGAGCAGCGTTTTCTGAAGCACTGGTCGATTTCGCCAAGGCCGATCCGCGCGTTCTCCTGTTGACCGGCGACCATGGCTATGCCCTGTTCGACGAGTTCAGAAAGCAGTGCCCAGCGCAATACATCAACGCAGGCATCGCCGAGCAGAACATGGTCGGCATGGCTGCCGGCCTCGCGCGTGCCGGGTTCATTCCGTTCGTGTACGGACTGAGCGCTTTTGTGCCGGTGCGCGTGCTCGAGCAGATCAAGCTGGACATTGCGCACGATAACCTGCACGTGGTCCTGCTCGGCGACGGTGCCGGCTTTGTGTACAGTCATCTGGGCACCAGCCACCAGTCGACCGAAGATATCGCGGTCACCCGCGCCATCCCGCAACTGGCCGTGCTGTCGCCGTCGGACAGGTACGAGCAGAAGATGTGCATGGACTGGGCCTATCGCGCCAATGCGCCGGTCTACATGCGCATGGGCAAATCCGACCGTGGCGATGTCCATACCAGCGCACTCGACGTGCCGTTCGGCGACCTGATCCAGGTCAGGCAAGGCAAACCCGGCGGGATCGCCTTCGTGGCGACCGGCTCGATGGTGAAAACGGCTCTCGAGACCGCCACCGACGGCTATCCCAACGCATCGGTGTGGAGCGTTCCCGCGATCAAGCCGACCAACGTAGAGCAGCTTGCTGTCATCTGCGCACAGAGCAAGGCCGTGGTCACCTTCGAGGAACACTCCATCATCGGCGGCCTCGGTTCGCTCGTGGCCGAAGTCGCTACCGAATTTGCGCCGACGCGCGTGCTACGCATCGGCGTCGCGGACCGCTTCTCCGAACACTGCGGCACGTATCAGTACCTGTTGCGCGAGCACGGGATCGACACGGCATCCGTTCACGCCAAGGTAGACGCTTTTGTCGCTGCACTCTGATCGCACGCCGGCGCCGCAGGGGCTGGCATTGGACGGCCGGCATATCTTCCTGACGGGCGGGACCGGCTTCGTCGGCCGCACCCTGCTCGATCTGATGCAGTCGATACACGAGACCGGGGGGCAGCGCTTCAGTGTGAGCGTCCTCAGCCGCGATCCGGACAAGTTCTTGCGTCTGTATCCGGAATATGCCGCCTATCCATGGTTGAACATGGTTAAGGGCGACGTCGACGCCCTGCCGGCATCGTTTGATGTGGTGACGGATGTGATCCACGCCGCCGCGGATACCCACTTGCAGGGCCAGGGTGCGCAATGGATCGACCAGATCGTCACCGGCACCCGCAAGGTCCTCGACTTCGCCGTGAAAAACGGTGCCCGGCGCTTCTTGCTCACCAGTTCGGGTGCCGTCTACGGCGCCCAGCCGGCGGCGCTCGAACAGCTCGGCGAGGACTACACCGGCGCGCCGCCAACCGATGCGATCGGCAGCCTCTACGGTCAAGCGAAGCGGGTTGCAGAACAATTGTGCACGGTCTACCACCAGGAGCACGGTCTCGCCACCGTCTCCGCACGCTGCTTTGCCTTTGCCGGCCGCCATCTGGCGCTCGATGGCCCGTATGCATTCGGAAATTTCATCCGCGATGCGCTGTATGGCGAGGTTATCAACGTCAAGGGCAACGGTACAGCTGTCCGCAGCTACCTTGACGGCGAAGACATGGCTTATTGGTTGCTGTTTCTTCTGTTTAATGGTAAACCCGGCGGCGTTTATAATGTCGGGTCCGATCAGCCGGTTACGATCCGCGGACTCGCCGAACGTATCGCCGCGCTGGTTGCGCCCGGCAAGCCGGTGGTCATCGAGAACAGCGCGGTCCCGACCGGTGCGCGCTCGCGTTACGTTCCCGGCATCGGCAAGGCAGCGGCGCTCGGTCTGCGCTCACGCTTCACGCTCGATGAGATCATCCGCCGTACCGCCGGCGAACTGGCGCGCGCGCCTCGATAAACAGAGGAACGCAACCTGATTGATCCATCTCGCGGCGCCGGAGCGGGCGCCACGTTGCGGGCCGATCGAGGGGTGCCGGCCGGACGCAGCCGAAAAACACTTTAAGATCCATGACCTTCAGAAAAATTGCAAAACTTGGCTCGCTCCGTATTGCCACGCTGGCGCTCATGCTCGCACAAAACGTGCTGGTGGTCCGCTTCCTCGCCCTCGACGAGATCGGCCGCTATTACCTGATCGCGACGATTGCCTACCTGGGCAATGCCGTCGTGTTCGTCGGCGCGGATTTCCACCTTCAGCGCAGCTTGGCACACCTATCGGAAAACCCGCGCCTGAGCCGCTCCGGCTTGCTGCGCTACATGCTCGCGACCGGCGCCGGCGGTTCAACCTTGGTGCTGGCAGCGGCCACGACGTACGCAGTCTACGCACTCGGCGAATCCTGGTTGCCCTTCGCCCTGGTGTGCTGCGGGCTGTCGCTGGCCACCTACTTGAGCGGGCTGGGCCGCAATTTGCTGCAACTGGCCGGCCTGCCGACCTATTCGAATTTCGGGCCGCTGACCGAAGGCATCGCGCGTACCGCGATGCTGGTCCTGCTCGCGGTCTCCGGCCATGCCAGCGCAATTTCCGTCGCCACCACCAGCGCAATCGGGTCGGTGCTGGCCGCGGCGGTCACGCTGCCGCTGCTGTGCCGGATGAGCAAGCCCAGCGACGAGTCCTACCTGAGCAATCCCGGCGCGCTGTTCCGGAAAGTCCTCCCGATCGGCAGCAGCGGTTTCCTGAACTGGGCACAGCTGCAGGGTTACCGGACCGTGGTCGCCTCGAATGCCGGCGGCACCCAGTTCGTCGGCACGGTCTCGTTCATGTCGACCCTCGGCAGCACTGCGGCAAATGCCGTCTTCACCATCCTGGCGCAGCTGCAGGTGCCGCGCCAGTACCAGTCGCGCGGTGCGAGTACGGCGCGCTACCTGGTCGTGCTTGGCGGCCTGACCGTCGTGCTGGCCCTGCTGTCCCTGCCTGCCGGCGCGGTATTCCTGTGGCTGACGGACCGCACCGAGCTCTTCGGCCGCGTCTACCTGGTAGCGGTCGGCGTCGTGCTGGAGGCGGGGAATGCCGCTATCGGTGTCTGCACCAACCATGCGAACGTGCTTGGCAAACCGATGTGGCAACTACCGTTGGCTGGCCTGGTCGGTTGCGGCGTGGCCTACAGTATCTTGTTTGCGCCCTCGCTGGTGCGCGACCCGATTTCACGCATCGCCGCCAGTCTGGTCCTTGGCCAGTTGGCTGCCACCGCCCTCGTCCTTTTTTTCACTTACTCGCATAACCGGGACCTTCCGAATGCTCAGCAATAACATTACCGTCTGCATTTTTGCGTGGAACGAAGAAGCGCGTATCCTGCGGTGCATCGACAATTTCAAGGGCCTGTTTCCGATCCTGGTAGTGGATAACTGCAGCACGGACCAGACCGTCAAGACGGCGACCGATGCCGGCTACAAGACGGTGACCGTCAAAAATCCCGGATTCATCGAGACGACCGAGGTCATGGATCCTGTGATGGCGGAGTGCGACACCGACTATATCCTGGTGAGTTCGGTGAGCGAATTCATCCCGCTGGCCTTACTGCTGAAATATGCCGAAGCCGCGAACACCGGCTCACACGACATCGTCCGCGCCTTCCGGGAAAGCATCACGGCTGGCCAGCCAATCCCGATCAGCGGTCGTCCTCGGCCAGGCTTCCCAGGCGAACTCCGGTTTTTCCGGAAGGGTTCGGTCGATTTTTCCGGCAACAAAGTGCATGACCGGGGTACGATCGTGGTCGCGCCCGAGCGCGTGCTCAGCCTCGTCACCAACCCGGAGTACCATTTTTACCAGTTCAGGGATTACGACAGTTCGCACACGGAACTCAAACACCGGACTTATAATGACGTCCTGGCCAAGCAACGCTATGATGCCGGCGCCCGCTTTTCGTGGGCACGCCTGATTCTTCACTCCAGCAAGCAGTTCCTCGATGCCTACGTCCGCTTCGGGTCGTGGCGCTTCGGCATGCTCGGATTCATGCATTCCTTCTACCGTTGGCATATGGAAGTCGGGATCTGGCTGCGCATCTGGGAATGGCAACATGATCTTTCCCGCTCCGGCGTCATTCAGGCGAACAACGCGGTGCGAGTACGCCTCGAGCAGCAAATTATCGAATTTATGAATGCCCGCGCAAAAGCGTAATCCAGAACAAAAGATGTAACCAGGTCTATGAATACTACAACCTCTCCTTTGCCGTTTTTCACGGTAATTATCGCCACCTACAATGCGGAGGCGACGGTAGTTAAAAGCCTCGAGAGCGTGCTGACGCAAACCGAGCGTCCCCAGATCATTCTTGTCGATGGCTTGTCCAAAGACCGCACGATGGCGCTCGCGCAGCCGTTCGAGGCGCAAGGCGTCGAGCTCATCTGTGAGCGCGATGAAGGGGTGTATGACGCGTGGAACAAGGGCATCGTCAAGGCAACCGGAGAGTGGGTTATTTTCTTGGGTGCCGACGATTACTATGACAGCCCCACCTGCCTGGCCACGCTGCGCGCGAAGTTGACGGCAGCCGAAACACGGAGCGACGTCGCCTATGGCCGCGTCAAGGTCATCGACGCCGACGGCACGATCGTTGCCGAGGAAAATCGTCCTTGGGAAGAAGTACGTGCGCAATTGCCTGTGAACATGCCGTTCACCCACGTCGGCACAGCGCATCGGCGGACCATGTTCGCGCATCGGAAATTCAACCCGGCATTCCGCATCGCCGGCGATTACCATTTCCTGTATCCGTCGCTCATTAAGCAGAGCCCGCTTTTCATTCCGGACTATGTGATCCACATGGGTGCCGGCGGGCTGTCTACGAATCCGCGGACCCGGCGCCGCTTGATCAGAGAAATCAAGGCTGTGCAGTCGGATTACAGCATCAATATTCCGCTTCGTCACAAAGTCTGGCTGGACGCCAAATATGCGTATTACAGCGTGCGAGAGCGTCTCGAGAGCAAGAAATGAATCTAGTTCCTGATGAAATGCGTCTGATGGCGCTGGTCCTTGCCCTTCTGATCCAAGCCCTCATCGGTTACCTGTTCAGAAAAAAACTGGCCGGACTGTTCGATCTGTTCTTCCTGAACCTGACGTATGTGGCCTTCGGTACCTCTGGCCTGATATTTTTCTATATTTCCGCAGGCAACCCGAAGGTACTGGACGAACTGGTCCTGATGTTTTTCTGGCTGGCTGGTACGCTGCTCGGCAGCCACATGGTTGTCAGTCTTAGTGCGCGAAAACGCGTCGCAACCGCCTCCTACAACCTGGGGCGCCGTAGCGGGACCAATCACGACATGATCTGCTTCGCGCTGGTGTGCCTGATGTACGTGCTGTACGCTGCCCAGATCGTCAATAGCGGCATCTTCAGTATCGATGCCGCCATCATTGACAACCGCTTCCTCGTCCAGCAAAACAACAAGTTCCAAGCTTATCTGTTCAGCGCAGCCGGACTTTTGCCGGGCGTGCTGTTATTCCGTATCCGGCCCAAGCTCACTGGTTGGCAATTCTTTTTTGCAGTAACGCCGTTTTGGATCACCCAGGCATCGACCTTCTCCAAGACCGGCTTCCTGTTTCCCGTCATTGCCGCCTGCTTATACTATTCGATGAAAATCAAGAGCGGGGACATGCCCAAGCCCGACATGCGCCGTCAGCTGCTGTATCTTTCGCTGACTGCGGGCAGTGTCTTCATCATCTTCACAGGCATTACCGAGTTCGTAATCAACTCGGAATTCTCCGCGTTTACTTTGCTGCTGGATCGTTTGCTGAGTTCCTTCGACGGCTTGGCTTATTTGTCTGCGATAAATCTATCGAAAGAAGGTGAACTGTCTCTGTTC
Source organism: Burkholderiaceae bacterium (assembly GCA_022701635.1). Lineage (GTDB taxonomy): Bacteria > Pseudomonadota > Gammaproteobacteria > Burkholderiales > Burkholderiaceae_D > Telluria > Telluria phyllosphaerae. The sequence goes on from JAKOOD010000241.1 coordinate 10,201, forward strand.
CAGTTTTACCTAAGCCCTTTCCTGAAAGTCCTGGGGCTGTATAACCAGCCTTACAATGCATTCAATTACGTAATTGCTGTTGAGTATTTTGGACAGCCGCCTGATTTTTCCGGGATGCTTCCAAATAACAATCATATCGGCGAAATCATGGTCACCTTCACGACCTATTTCCGTGCCCCGGTCGCCATTCTGAGCGGTTGCCTGTATGGCTTTGTCTACAACACGTCGGTCAAATATGTCATGCGTGGCGGCATATTCCTGATACCCGCGGCCTTCGTCGTTGCAACACCTTTCGGCTTCCTCATCGATGGACAAGGCTGGGCAAGCGCATTTTTCTCGTCCCTCCTCCTGATGTTGGTGACCACGCTGATTATGGGCGCGATCAAGCTGGTCAAGGTGTTCGGCCGCTGCCCGCGGCCACACATGGTAGCCAAGTAGTGCTGTTCATCATCCTGTTTTCACCCATAAAATAAAGTGCTGTTCATGAAGAAAATATTGTTCATTACATCCAAGAGCCTTGGCGGTTCCGGGAAGTACATCTCATCGTTGGCTGCCGCACTCAGGACCAAGGGCTACCACTGTGAGTTACTCTATTACCCTAGTGGCGTGGCGCAGGACGACGAAATCGAAGCGGCCTTTGCAAAGGTGCACCACTTCCCGCTCTCGCCGGGGTTTTCGCCGGCAAATATAATCAAGAACACGATGAAAGTGCGTGCCATCGTCGACCAAAACGATTTCGATTGGGTGCATACGCACACCAGCCTTGGCGGCCTGATCGGTAAAGTGGGTGCACGCCTGGCGCATAAGAAGGTCGCGGTCGGCGCCACTCTGCATGCCTTCGCCGCCGACGAATTCACCCCGGTGCCGCAGAAATGGATCTAGTGGATCATTGAGCGCTTCCTCGATGGGCTGACCGACGCCTATGTGGCGCCATCGCATTACATGGTTGCCTATGGCAAGCGCATCCGTGTGATCAATCCGGACAAGGCCACGGTCATTCACAATTCGCTGCCCCTGCAGGCGCCACCGTCGTCGGTTACCGCTACCGGCAGCGCCAAGCGTGCAAGCCTCGGTATCGGAGCTGATGAAATCGTGTTCCTATTCTGTGGACGCCTGGAAGAACAGAAAGGCGTGGACACCCTTATCGCCGGGTTCGCACAAGTGCCAGCTGCGCTGCGCTGCCGCCTCGTCATCTGCGGCATCGGCGAGGATGAGCAAGAACTGAAGGCGCAAGCGACCGCCCTGAACGTCGACTCCCGCATCCATTGGGCCGGCTGGCAGTCGGATGTGGAACCGTTTTATGCCATGGCTGACGTGTATGTGATGCCAAGCCGCTGGGAATCCTTCGGCCTCGTATTCCTCGAAGCCATGAATTTCTCCTTGCCGGTGGTCAGTACCCGCACCCAGGCCATCCCGGAAGTGGTGGCCGATCAAAAGACTGGTCTGCTGGGAGGTAACGGCGATGTGAAGGCACTGGCGACGAACATGACGCTGCTGGCGACCGATGCCGAACTCCGCCGCACCATGGGCATGGCGGGCAAGGTCCGCCTGCTGGAACACTTCACCTTCGAACGCTTCGTCGAAGAGCACATGGCCTGGTATGCACATGCATCGGCCAGGATCCTGCGTTCCTAATCCGCAACGCGTATAAGCCTACCTTGCGAGGCTCCCGCGCCAACGACGCCTGACCCGGGATCGCTTTCTTTGCAGTGCGCAGCTGGCATAAAGTGCCGCGTCCATGAGTCCATAACGCTGTTGCTTTCCGAAAAGAAAAACGGCCCGGTCGCAAAGCGAATGGGCCGTCATGGCAGGGATGGTGTCGTGTTATTTCGAGCGCAGATGCGCTTTCAGCTCATCCCATTGGCTCCCGTCGCTGGAACGCAGCGCGGCACGTTGCTTCGCCTCGAACAGGAAGGCCAGTGCAACACCGGCTACGCCTGCGAACAAGGTAGCAATCAGGACGATGAGCGCGCGCTTCGGATTCGATTTCCGTTCGGGCTCGACCGCTTGGTCCAGCACTTGGATCACCGAGGGTTCCTTAGCTTCGTCGAGGCGGGCGATTTCGTATTGCTTCGCGAGCAGTTCATACAACATCTGGTTGTATTTCACGTCACGCAGCAGCTTGATGTTGTTTAAGCCTGGCTTGTTGCTATCGGTAGCATCGCCCTGTTGCGGCCTGCCGTTTTCGAGCTTCGACAATTCCGCGCGCAAGCTGCCCAGCTCTTCTTCGGTCCTGCGATAACTGGGATTGTTGACGGTCAGGAAGGCACGCATTGAACCGAGCTCGATTTCCTTCGCCGACACCTGCGCCCTGAGGCGGCCCACCGTTTCCAGGATCGCGCGGCTTTCGGTGTCGACGCTGATCACGCCGTGCGTGTCGAGCGCCCCTTTGAGCGAGATTTCGGCCTGGGCAAGGTTGTTCTTGGCCATTTCGAGCTGCCGTTCAAAAAATACCCTGCGTTGCGAAGCTTCGGTGACGGCCAACACTTTCGTCAAGCCGAAGAGCTGATCGACATATGCATTGGTGAGCTTGGCGACAAGTTTTCTGTCTGGATTCTCGACTTCGATCGTGATCAGGCCATCCTTGCCGGAGCTGATCGTCGTCTGGTCTTCCAGCTTCTTGCGGGCGAGCTCCTGAAAGCTCGTGTCGTACACATTTTTTAAATTGAATTTGGCAATCAGGCCATCTGCAACAGTACGGCTCTTCAGCATGCCAATGTAGAGATCATTCGGGCTCTTCAGCCCGGCCAGACCGCTGGCCAGGCCTGCGGCACCGCCAAGCTGGGACAGCATTGCCGCCGCTCCAGACTGTGCCTGCTGCGGCGGCAATAATTTGGTCGTGGCTTTATACTGGTCAGGCAAAGCAAAGCTCAGCGCGCCTGACAAGACCATCGCGGCCACCGGCAGTCCAATCACCAGCTTCTTGTGCTTTGCCAGCACGATCAGCAGGTTGAAGACGCTCACCTCGTCTTGATCGAATTCCGAGTCCGACCGTACATCAGGAGTTTTCGTGTTGTTCATACTTTCTTGCCACTAATACTGCCCACCGTCGACCAAGTATATGCCCACCTTGTGCCACCTTACGTTGGGTCAGTTACTCAATCAATTATTCGCGCAGGGTCTTGACCGCAGCGGCACCCAGTCCGAGGTTGGCCAGAATCTGGGTCCACTCACGCGCACCCTGGGTAAACCTGCTCCACGCAGTCGTCTTGTCAAGTTTTTCCGGCACCACAATGGTGTCGCCAGGCATGACTTCCAGTGCGCCGATCTTGCCGAAGAACCAGCCTTGCGAATCCGTGGACACCACGGTGCCATCGACCCGTAAAACGAACGTGTTGTCAATATCGGCATCCGACGTCGTCCCGGACAGCTTGAGGTAGTCCTTGACGCGGGTGTTTGCTCTCCATAACGGCGACGCCTCGACGTTGACGGCACCAAATACGTGGACGAAGGCTGGTTTCGACGGCACGACCAGACGGTCGCCGTTTTGCAGCGTAACCTGTGGCAAACGGGCAAATGAACGCTCATTCGGCTCAAGGCCGAAAGCAATGCGGCCGGTCGGCTGCAGCCTGCGGAATCGAGCAATACGCTCTTCAGCGAGACGGCGTTGTGCTTCGAACTGGGCGGCACTTGCCGCCGCTTCGGTCGGCGACATCGCCGCCAGGTTCGCCATCTGGGAAGATTGTTCGCTGCGCACCTGGGTTTCCAGTCGATCGGCCGCGCGCTGCAGGTTTTCCGCCTGTTCTTTGCGCACTTCCTCACGGAAGAAACCGGTACCGAATAGGTAGGCGTTGGACGTCGGGCCGCCGGCCTTGGTGATAAGGTTCTGCAGCGTTTCGCCGGCCGTCATCTGGTACACGCCTGGCACTTGCACCTCGCCTTCGACGCGCACAAATACCTGGCGCTTGGCCATCGGCACCGCCACGTCGTCCTGCGAGAAGATCGTCACCGTGTCGCCCGGCTGCAGCGGGACATTGTCCGGACCATTCGGATTGGTGAAGACACTGCCCAGATTGAAGGGAATCAGTTTGACCGTCAGGTCCGCGCGGTTAACGCGTTCGACGACGGCGTAATCCCAGTTCACCTGGTCGACCAGATTGCCGATGCGAGCCGCGATCGATTCCGACTTCTCGGTCGTATATTGGGCCGACTTTTTGTCACGCTGTTCGTCCAGTTCGCGCTTGTTCTCATCGTTGGCCAGCACACTATTCTGGCGCCGGGTCGAGCTGCGGCTGATCAGGTAATCGCGACTTGGGATCAGATCGCTCACGCGCATATTACTCTTGAACGGCGCGCGTACCGGCTGATCGACATTGCCACGCAGGATCACTGCATTGCCGAAATCCGGCGTGATCGAGGTCACGTTCAGCACATCGCCATTTTTCAGAATACGTTTCAGGCCGAGACTGTCCAGGCCGAATTCTTCGACGCTGCGCGGGTTATTACGCGATGGGTTGATACGCTCCAGAAACGCGCGTCGAGGATCGGCCACGACCGGCAGCCCGCCGGCCACGTCGAGCAGCGATTCGACGGTATCGGCACTGCCCTTCAATTCGAACACCGCGGCTGAATTGACTTTACCCGTCAGGGCAACGAAGCCACCGGCCGGCGGGATGAAAATGGTATCGCCGTCCTGCAACTTGATGTCGGTGGACTTGTCACCCTTTGCGATGAACGAATACAAATCGAGTTCCGCAGCAATCTTGCCGCCGCGCTTGACCTGTACATGACGCATGCTGCCGTTGGCGTTCGGACCGCCGCTCGCAAACAGGGCAGTCACCAGCGTCGACAAGCTCGATACCGTGTAGGTACCCGGCCGGCTGGCCTGGCCGACAACGTACACGGTCATCGCGCGCAACTGACCGAAGGTCACGTTGACGGTCACTCCCTTGTACAGGCGGCCGACTGCGGCGCGGATGACGTTCTGTGCTTCGCTTGCTTTGACGCCGGCCAGTGCCACATTGCCGACAGTCGGAATCGAGATCGTTCCATTGCGGTCGATGGTGGCACGATAATCGATATCGATCGTTCCCCAACCCCGGATCATCAGCTCGTCGCCGGGTCCCAAAGGATATTCGGACGGCACCGGGGTATTCGAAACAGGCGCGAAGGTGGATGGCGTGTTCGCAAAGAATTCCATGCCGAAAATCGGCAGCATCTTGCCGGTGTTGTCTGCAATGAATTTTTGGAACTCGCTGGGGGCCCTTTCCACCTCAAAGTTGCGGTTATTCAACTCCCGGCCATTCCACTCGCGGCCATTCCAGTCGCGGCCATTTAACTCGCGGCCATTTAACTCGCGCCCATTGAACTCGCGTCCGCTAAAATCGCGTCCATTGGTATCACGGCCCTGTTGTGCGCCGGGGACACGGCGGCCCTGGCTGTCGATCGTGTTGCCGAACTGGCTAAGGCGGCCGTTTGTGCTACCAGGCTCGCCGACCTGATTGTTACTAATGCTCACACGGCGCGATTGAGTCGGCGACAGTGACGATTCGCCCATTGCGTTGTTAGAAGTGGCACTCGTATCCTGATTGAACAAGTCGGACCTAGTGTTCGTATCCTGGGCAGACGCTGCAATGGACGTAGCAGCCAACGCTACGGCCGCAAAATTCTTGTTGAACTTAAACATGTATGAAGGGGCTTAGGCGATGGCGTGTAAAGTAACTCGACATTTTAACCGAGAGCAATGGGATGTGGAACCCGTTTGTGAATCATGTAGGTGTAGATCGCAGACGCACCGTGAGACTTTCAGCATATTCGCTACAGTGTGCAACTTCCTTAGGGTTTTGCTAAAAATCTCCAAAAAAATTCGCGTTATTGTTCGTTATATTGTATTGAAGCCTAATAATATTTGTCATTTCAGTGCTTTTCAGAACACCGACATCTTCTCTAGAAATAATCCGTTATGTAAGAAAATGTAATTAGAGAGTTAAAAAAGGAGGCATCGTGATAAAAAATATGGAACTGCATCCAAGTTCTATATCATTCCGTTTGGTCTTCTTTTCATCGTTGGTGGCCTTCCTGCCACTGCTGCGACTGACCTCCCCGTCGCCCAGCGCGACGCCGAAGCCCGCACCGCCATCGCCGAAGCCGAACGCGCCGAACTCCTCGCCTGCCTGGCCCCCTGCCACCTTGAAACCCCTCCCCAGCGCGATCGACCTGCGCTAGTTCGGCGCCGCCGGCCTGGTCAAGGCCTTCGACCTGGCACGCCAGTTGGCCGGCGAATTGTGCAGCGCCCTCCCGCCGACAAGAAAACCGCCGCGTACGAGCGCGCGACCACCCAAGGCATCCTGGCCGCACGCGTGGTACAGGACGCCATCGAACGCTTCGGCGACGACCTCGGCAAGCAGAACTAGCTGCTGCAGCCAGTGCTCGGCAGCCGTGCCCCGCAGGGCAGCGTGGCCAGCACCCTGGCCCTGTCGGCATTGACGGCGGTGCCGTCGATCCTGCGGGCGGCCACGGACCTGACGTCGCTGTTCAAGACCGACGTCGGCGCCGAGGGCATTGCCTATGGCGAAGGCGCGCGCAGCATGTTCGTCACCGCGCTGGCGCGCCATTGCCCGGACAAGGTGGGCGGGCTCGGCAGCGGCTATCTCGGGGAGCTGGACGAGAAACCGTACGCCGGCCTGCTGGCCCAAGATGCGCAACCTGGCGGCGCAGCGCGGCGAACTGGCCAACTGGGTGGCGCTGGTGCAGCGGCGGGCCGATGCGGCCAAGGGGGACGACAAAAAGGAACTGGCCGCCATGGCGGCGGCCGGCGGCGCGCTATCTGGCGTATGCGGCGCGCACGCGTGACATGCTGGTGCTCGATTTCAATCTTCGGCTCGAAGGCATTACGACCGTCAACGACCATTTGTTCACCGGACAGCACCTGCGGCTGGCCGGGTTGGCTTTCCTGTGGTACCGGTTTGCACGAGCCGAACGGCAACTTGCGGCTGGCGGGTGCGCTGCGCAGGATGACAGTGCCGGTGGAGGTGAATTTGCGGGGCGAAGCGACGGGCGGTACGTTCTAGAACGGAGAAGACCAGGTACGCCGCTGACGCCCGCTAAGGTTGAAAGCGTTTCAAGGCCTGCTCGATCGCTCCGCACACCGATTTCCCGCGCGCATCCAGCATCTCGATCTGGATCGTGTCCCCGAAGCGCATGAAGCCCGTTACCGCCGCGCCATGCTCGATGATCTCCAGGCAGCGCTGCTCGGCGATGCACGACTAACCGAGCGATGCATCCTTGTTTTACACCGTGCCGCACCGACGATGCTGCCGGCGCGCGCGTTTCGCGTCTTGCACAGGTAAGCGACCAGTTGCGGAAAATTGAATTCTATGTCGGCGCCGGCATCGGGCTGGCCGACCAGGCAACCGTTCCAGGTGGAGCGCAGCGGCAGATGGGCCTTGCCGCACGTTAGGCGTCGCCCAGCTCGTCCGGGGTAATGGCCACCGGCGAGAAAGCGGTCGCCGTTTCGCCTGCACGAAGCCGAAGCATTTCGCCAGCTCGAGCAAGGTCAGGTTGCGCAGCGAAACGTCGTTAGCCAGCATGATCAGCCGGATCTGGCAGTGGGCTTGGTCGGGCGTGGCGCCCATCGCTACGTCGCCGGTGATCACGGCCAGTTCGGCGGCGAAGTCGATGCCCCACTCCTCGTGCTCCAGCACGATGTCGTCCATCGGCCCGAGAAAATCGTCGCTGCAGCCCTGGTACATCAAGGGGTCGTCGTGGAAGGACGGCAGCAACTCGACACCGCCCGCCTTGCGCACCAGTTCGACGTGGTTGAGGTAGGCCGAGCCGTCGACCCACTGGAGGCACGCGGCAGCGGTGCCATGCAGCGCGCCGGGTCGAAGTCGAAGGCGCGCCGCGCGCGGCCGGCATTCAGTTCGGCTTACAGCGCGTCCAGCTGCGGGGCAATGAAGGCCCAGTCGTCGAGCGCCGCCTGCAGGGTCGGGGCGATGCCGTCGGCGATGTGGGCGGTCTTGAGGTCGCGCGCGACCACGGCCAGCTGGCCGTCGCGCGATCCGTCCTTGAGGGTGGCAA